>CACZSG010000001.1 GCA_902783665.1 uncultured Lachnospiraceae bacterium
AGGCTGATCTGCCTTTCCGGACACATGTATGTGGTGCGGAACATTGTGCTGAGCAATTATGAGCCGTTTGCGACATTCGTGATGGAACTGAACATGGACCGCCTGCTCGAAAGCATGAACGGTGTTATCTGGAAAGAAGAAGGGATCGCGCTGCTGGATGGAAGCGTGATCTACGAGTGGCGTCCACAGGAGCAGAACAGAAGAAGCGGGGATGTGCAGCCGGAAGGAGAGCCGGACGGAGACGGAAAGACACAGGCAGGGGCAGACGAACTGTCCCGGCTGCAGGACTTTTTCGTGAGGACCGGGGAGACGGCTTCGGCACCGGCGGACCAGGCCATGGTCTTTTCCTTCAGCAGAAAAGAGAATGCCGGGTATCTGGATATGAAGGTGAACGGACAGAGGTATGGCTTTGCCATCGGACTTGACCGGGGAGCCATGCTCAGTGACAGGCTGGCCTTCCTGCCCGCCTATTTTCTGGTCTTCATCATGCTGATCCCCCTGCTGATCGCCACATTCTATTTCTTCTATACCAATATCAACCGTCCGATCGGCACGCTGGTGGAAGGATCGGAAAAGATCCGCGGTGGAGAATACGGGTACCAGGTGGCCCCGTTCGAAAAGAACCAGGAGATCGGCCGGCTGGTGGATAATTTCAACCATATGTCCAGAAGCCTTCAGGAGTCCTTCCGAAGAATCTACGCGGAGGAGATCGCGGGAAGGGATGCCACGCTGAAGGCGCTGCAGTCGCAGATCAACCCCCATTTTCTGAACAATACCCTGGAGATCATCAACTGGAAGGCACGGATGAGCGGAAACGATGACGTCAGCGAGATGATATCGGCGCTGAGCGTCATGATGAACGCGGCGCTTAACCGGAACAACGAGATGTTCATCAGTCTGGAGGAAGAGCTGTCCTATGTGGACGCGTACCTTTATATCATCAAGCAGCGGTTCGGCGACCGTTTCTCCTTCACAAAGGAGGTCGACCCGGCGCTGCTGGACTGCAGCGTGCCCAGGCTGATCATCCAGCCCATCATGGAAAATGCCGTGGAACACGGAGGAGATAAGGCCGGAAACAGGAAGGGAAGCCTGTGCATCTTCGGGGACCGCAGGGAACTGCACATCGTAGTGGAAAACAACGGAACGCTGTCGGAAAAGGATAAGGACAGGATCGCCGCGCTTCTTTCAGGCGCCGATGAACTGCCGGCCGGTGCAGACCCGCGGGAGACAGCTGCCGAAAATGGCCGGATGGACAGCGGCAGCATCGGGATCCGCAATGTACACAGGCGGCTGCGGATGCTTTACGGAAAGGACAGCGGACTGTCCATCTACGATACCGGGGATGGCAGAACCCGCAGCGAGATGATCATCTGCAGACAGGGACCGACAGGGCAGGACAGCATCCGTTTTTCATCCGGAAATCAGGAGGAAACAGACCAGGGCAGCAGGTTGCCTGCATCTGAGGACAAGCATGGACAAACCGGAACAAGACAGGACAAAACTGCAGGTAAATACTGACAAGAAAAGGCAAACGGAACGCAACCGCATTCATTCACTTTTGTTCCCTTAACAGGTAATCTGTTAGCAGAAACACAGTTGATCCGTTTGGATGATCCTACGGGAACAGGAGGGTTTTATGATGAAAAAGAAAATGTTACTCGTACTGGCCGGCGTAACGGCTTCCATGGCAATTTCCGCAGCACCTGCCCTGGCGGCCGGCGTGACACTGAATGTCACCACGACCTACGCAGGCGAAGACAGCAACGCGCAGAATTACAAGGACAGCGTTGCGGCATGGGAAGAGGAGAGCGGCAACAAGGTAGAGGACAGCTCGGCAACCTCTGACGAAGCTTTCAAATCAAGAATCATTACGGACTTTGAAGCAGGATCGGAACCGGATGTTCTGTTCTTCTTCAACGGTGTGGATTCCAACCAGTTCGTCGAGCAGGGCAAGGTGGTATCCGTGGATGAGATCCGCGAGGTCTATCCGGATTACGCCGCCAACATGAAGGACGATCTTCTCGGTGCTTCACCGGTGGACGGAGTCAATTATTCCGTACCGGTAAACGGTTACTGGGAAGGAATGTTCGTCAACAAGGAAGTACTTGAAGCAGCAGGCGTGGAAGTTCCCACGGCAGAGACGACCTGGGATGAATTCCTGGCAGCATGCGAGACCATCAAAGGCGCCGGATACACCCCCATCGCAGCCTCCCTGCAGGAGATCCCCCATTACTGGTTCGAATATGCCATCTATAACTTCCAGAGCGCTGAGACGCACAATACCGTTCCGAAGAGCGTGGATGACGAGTACGGCAAAGCCTGGGTGGACGGCCTGAACGATATCAAAGCGCTGTATGAAGCAGGTTATTTCCCGGAAAACACGCTGACCGCTACGGACGCGGAGACCTTCCAGCTCTTCACCGGTGACAAGGCAGCGTTCCTGATCGACGGTTCCTGGAAGATCGGCGGCATCGCGGAAGCAGTTGACGACATTGAGAACTTTACCGTTGTAAACGTACCCGGCAAGGGCGACCGCAAAACGACCGACGAGATCGGCGGCCTTTCCATGGGCTACTACATCACCAGAAAAGCCTGGGACGATGAGGAGAAGAGAGATGCAGCCGTTTCCTTCGTATCCTACATGACCTCAGACGAAGTGGTATCGAAATTCGCCGGCGTTTCCGCGACGGCCCTGAAGGAAGGCGCGGCTCCGGATACTTCCGAATTTAACGCGCTGCAGGTGGATGCCATCGCTTACACCGCCTCCTTCACCGGCATCTCACCGGCTGTGCAGGACAACCTTTCCGCAGCAGCCCGCGAGCCCATCTTCGCCGACATGGCTTCCATCGTGAACGGCGATGTGGATGCGGCAGACGCTGTAGCAGCCGTACTTGAGGCAAACGCAGAATAAGCGGCATATGGGACATAGGGACGTTCGCCTTTGTCCCATTTTGAAAAAATGGGACAAAGGCGAACGTCCCTATGTCCCAACAGGGGATGATCCCCCGTGTCACCCCCCGACACGGGAGACCGTCCCCTTTCTTACTTTCAGAAAACGGGAGAACAAAGATGGGCGCCAGTATATACAAAAACAAAAAACTGATCTGGGTATTTCTGCTGCCGGCATTTCTGTTCATGCTGGTATACCTCTACTATCCTTTCGTGCAGAACATCCTGAACAGCTTTCAGCATATCAAGTATCTGGGGACGGCAGGGGGTGAATGGAACACACCCTGGTACTCCAACTATGTGAAACTGCTGGGGGACGCTAAAATGAAGACGGCCCTGAAGAACACGGCAGTCACGATCGCCGCCACCATTCTAGGCCAGGTGGGGATCGCCCTGCTGCTGGCTCTTCTTGTCAGCAACATCAAGGCCGGAGCGGGGTTTTTCCGGACGGTTTACTTCTTCCCCATCGTGATATCCGCCACAGCCCTGGGCCTGCTGTTCAATCTGGTGTTCCTGTATGACAAGGGAATGGTGAACCAGTTCCTTCAGTTCGCGGGGTATCTGGACCGGGAGAGCAACCAGCTGATAGACTGGAAGGCAAAATACGCCATGTTTACCATGCTTACTCCGGTCATCTGGCAGTATGTCGGGTTCTACTTTGTAATCCTGCTGACAGGGCTGTCAGGCATTCCGGCGGACCTGTACGAGGCCGCCACCATCGACGGTGGAAGCAAATGGCAGCAGGTGCGGTTCATTACGCTGCCGCTGCTGGTAAACAGCATCGGTACCTGCGTGATCCTGGCCGTCACGGGAGCCCTGAAGGTATTCGATCTGCCGTGGACCATGTTTGTCAACGGCATGTCCGGGACCTGGCTGACCGGAACCTATATGTATTCCAAAGTTTATTCCGATGTGGACTACGCCTCGGCCATCGCGGTGGTCATCGTGATCCTGGGCGTCCTTCTGTCTGCCGCGGCCAATGCCGTCTTCAAACAGAAGGATGATTATCAGGTATAGATGGAGGTGCGCTGTGAAGAGAAAGATCGGTCCCGGTTACGCGGTGATCTACGCATTTTTAAGTATATGGGCGCTGACGACCATTTTTCCCCTGGCCTGGTCGGTGATGAATTCCTTCAAGGACAAGAAGAGGATCTACAGCAATTCCTTTTCACTGCCGGTAGGAGACGCATTTTCCCTGGATAATTACAGAAACATCTTTGCCAATTACAACATCCTTCGCGCCTACAGGAACAGCTTTATCATCTCGGGCACCGTAGCGGCGGCGGTTATCCTGTTTTCCGGTATGGCGGCCTATATCCTTTGCAGGTACACGTTCCGCACAAAGGCGCTGCTTACGCTGCTGCTTTACGCGGGCATGATGTTTCCCATCTATTCCACCATCATCCCGGTGATGCGGATGCAGGCAGCCTGGGGTATTGTCAACAGCCCATCCGTGGCAAAAAACCTGCTGTCCGTCATCCTGCCCCAGATCGCGGGAAATATGTCCTTTGCCATCATCGTCCTGTCCGGCTATATACGGACCCTGCCGGTGGAACTGGAAGAGGCGGCTTTCCTGGAAGGCTGCAATATGTTCCAGACCTATTTCCGAGTGGTATTTCCGCTGTGCAAGCCTTCCATGGTAACGGTGGGCATCTTCAGCTTCCTCTGGAGCTACAACGATCTGTTCACCCAGATGTTTTTCCTGAGGACAAAAGAAAACTGGGCCATTACCATTCTTCTGAACAACATCGCCGCGAAGGAAGGTGTGAACTACGGAGCGCTGTTCTCGTCAGTGACGCTGATCGTCATACCGGTGCTGGTGGTTTATATGTTCCTGAACAAGTATATTATCAAGGGCATGACGGTTGGGGCTGTCAAAGGGTGATGAAAGCAGGGGATGGAACTTCTGCGTAAAAATGATATAATTTACAGAGAACAGGGCCGGAGACCTTCCTTTTCGGGAAGCGGTGTTTTCGGGAAGAGCCGGCTCTTTGGGAAGTGGCGGTTTGCGAACGGAGTTAAGAGATGTACAGAGTTTTGATCGTGGATGATGAGCCAATCATATGTGAGGGCCTCAGAAAAAGCGTCCGGTGGGCGGACTTTAACTGTGAAGTGACGGGAACCGCCGCCAACGGGATGGAGGGACTGGAAAAGGTAAGAGAATCCACCCCGGACATTCTTATTTCGGATATTTCCATGAACAACATGGACGGACTTGCCATGGTAGCCGCCATCAAGTCGGAACATCCGGGCATGGAAGTGACGCTTCTGACCGGATACCGGAATTTCGAGTACGCGCAGCGCGCCATTAAGCTCGGGGTGACCCGGTTCCTCCTTAAGCCTTCGCGGATGGACGAAATTGAGGAAGCCATCACAGCCATGATCGAGAACCTGCAGAGCAGAGGCAATATGGGTGCCCAGATCATCCATCACGTCTGGAACATGCAGGAGAAGGCCGACCGGTATTTGTATGAGACTTTTCTGCAGAATCATCCGGAGACGGAAGGTGCAGGTGAAGAAGGCGCCGGAGAAGGCCGCGTACGGGATTCGGAGGCGAACCAGTATGTGCTGAAGTCCGCGCTCTGCTACATTCTGGAGCACTACACGGAGAAACTGAGCCTGGGAGACGTGGCAGAGCACTGCTATGTAAGCAGCTGGCATCTGAGCAAGCTGCTGAACCATTTCACGGGAAGAGGCTTTTTCGAGATCATCAACAGGATCCGGATCGACAGGGCGAAAGAACTTCTGGCGGAAGGCGGAGTGAGGGTACAGGAGGTCTCGGATGCTGTCGGGTTCCTGGATGTGGCGCATTTTTCCAGAATCTTTAAAACCTATGTCGGCTGCTCGCCGAAGGAGTACCGGACACGTACATAGAACGTGACTGGCAGACGAAAAAATGAGGAGGCCTGGGGATTGACGGGGGTGAAACCGGCTCAGAAGGATATAAGAAAGACGGAGGGAAATTCTGTGAGTAATTTTCCGGGTAATTCTGCGGGAAATTCTGCAATGAATCCTATGGAAAAGCCTGCGGGGAAAACCTACATCTGTATAGACCTGAAATCCTTCTACGCCTCCGTGGAGTGCATGGAACGCGGGCTGGACCCTCTCACTACCAATCTGGTGGTGGCGGATGTTTCGCGCACGGAAAAGACCATCTGCCTGGCAGTCTCGCCTTCTCTGAAGGCTTATGGCATCCCCGGCAGGGCCAGACTGTTCGAGGTGGTGCAGCGGGTGAAGGAAGTGAACGCTGCCAGACGGCGCAGTGCCCCCGGACATACCTTCTCCGGCAGTTCCATTTCTGCGCCCGAACTGGAACAGGATCCTTCCCTGGAACTATCCTACCTGGCCGCGGTGCCCCGCATGGCCCTGTACATGGAGACCAGCGCCCGCATCTATCGCATCTATATGCGCTATCTGGCGCCGGAGGATGTGCACGTGTATTCCGTGGACGAGGTGATGATGGATGTCACCCATTATCTGGACACCTATGGAATGACCGCCCATGAGCTGGCGAAGCAGATGATCCGGGAGGTGTACCAGGAGACCGGCATCACAGCCACGGCCGGCATCGGCACCAACCTGTACCTGGCAAAGGTCGCCATGGATATCATGGCAAAGCATGTGGAAGCGGACGAAGATGGCGTGCGCATCGCATATCTGGATGAGATGAGCTACCGCAGGGAATTGTGGACACACAAGCCCCTGACGGATTTCTGGCGCGTGGGCCGCGGCTACGCGAAGAAGCTGGCGCAGCACGGTATGCAGACAATGGGGGACGTGGCCCGCTGCTCCGAGCAGAACGAAGAACTGCTGTACAGCCTGTTCGGCGTGAACGCGGAGCTGCTGATCGACCATGCCTGGGGC
>CACZSG010000002.1 GCA_902783665.1 uncultured Lachnospiraceae bacterium
AAAGTTCAGGAATACAGAGGCCTCCAGGCCGGTATGCAGATTCCTTACCGCGGATTCATGCGCCGTATCCCCCGCAAGCATAGCGGGAACAGAGCCCTGTCCGTCGATCTTTACGAAATCAATACCTTCCTGACGGAGCTGTCTGTGCCAGCGGTTCCAGAAGCCGAAGGAGTCCGCCGCCGTCGCTCCCGCGGTCAGTTCCCCGTTTCCGTACCTGGTAAGATACGGCGCCATCATCCGGTGGGCTTCGGAATTCTCTTCGATGCCGTACCAGTATCCCTTCATGGCCTGCCATACGCCTACATAGGAAACCTGGTATTTTTCTTTCAGGACCTGCACTGTTCCCGCCAGTCCGTGCGGGAAACGGTCCGGGTCGGCGTTCAGACTTCTGAGCTTCAGGGTTTCACGGTTCACCTCGGACCATCCGTCGTCGATCAGCACCCAGCGGACAGAGATCCCTTTTTCCAGGAACTCATCCATCTTCTGAAAGATGGCTTCTTCCGACACGTCCTGTCCAAGGGAATCCCAGGTACACCATCCGATGCCTTCAAACATTTCCGGCAGGTTTTTCTCCTGCCGGAGTTCCGGAAGATCCGGATCCAGTTTTTTCGCAAGACGGAAACAGTTTTCCAGTATCCGGTATGGATCTCTGCCATGGCCGTACACCAGCGGAATGCCGCTCAGCTGTTTTGCATGCATTCGGCTGCCTGAAAGCGATAACAGGAGGCCCTCTTCATTTCCGCAAAGATCCGCACGGCAGGAGCCGCCGCATACGGTCAGGAAAACTTCGTATTCCATGCCGGTTTTTCTGATCAGCAGCTGGGTCTTTTCAGGTACCTCCGAAAGTCTGCTCCCGAAATACGGCCTGGTCCACCAGGCTTTATGCTGGGCCACGGCCATAAAAGGAGCTTCCTGTTCTGTCTTCAGTACCAGTTCGACGCCGCAGGCTCTTCGAAATGAATACGGATATCCCTGCGGATTTTCCCTGCCGCAGATCAGTCCTTTAAAACAGAGAGCTTCTGTTTCTCTTTCACGTACAAGTCGTATCTCCCCTTCAAACGGAGCAGCAACGACCGCGATCACATCCGAAGTATCCGTCTCCTGTTTCCGGACTCCTGCCTGTATACTCAGATCCGGATGATTCTCCATATGAATTCTTACCGTACTGAACCGGAGCGCGTCATGCTTCTTTGTCTGTACATTCGTTGCTTCTGCCTGCATCTTTTCCTCCCGTTCCTTAAAAATCAAGGCCGCTCACATCTTTTAAAAAGTGCCAACCTGTTCATATCTTCTGAAGAAGTCCGTGTTCTGTTCAGATCTTCTGAAAATGGAGCCTCACTGCCGGATAATTCCCTCTGGGTTCCTCCGTCGTATAGCCGCCGTACATCAGCGCGGCGCCTGTCACTGTGAGGTCAGTTCCTTCCAGACGGTAGACTGCATCTTCCTGCAGCCCTTTCAGCCGTAAGAAGGGGAAATGCGCGTTGGCTTCCACATTGACGGTCACCAGGCTGACCAGCGCTTCGGATCCGTCCTCTGAAACCAGTTCCCAGCAGACATGGTTTCTGTTCAGCTCTTCCCCGCCAAGGCGATAATAGGTTCCACGCATATAAAGGGAATAATATTTGTGGTATTCCAGAATCTGCTCACGGATCTGCTGCTTTTCTTCTTCAGCCAGCAGCGCAGGGTTCAACTCGTAGCCGAACGCGCCGGAAGAAGCGACAATGCCCCTTGTATTAAGCGGCGTCGTCCGTCCCGTCTGATGGTTGGGGGACGCGGACACATGGCTGCCCATGGTGCAGACAGGGTACCCGTAGGAGGTTCCGCGCTGAATCTGCAGCCTTGCAATGGGGTCTGTATTGTCCGAACACCAGATCTGCGGAGTATAGAACAGCATACCAGCGTCAAAACGGCCGCCGCCCCCGGCGCATCCCTCGATCAGGACATGCGGAAACGCTTCCCGTATTCTGGCCAGCAGGTCATAGGTGCCGAGAACAAACCGGTGCGGCACTTCTCCCTGGCGTTCCGGCGGCAGGGCTGCCGAATAGACATTTGAGATGCTGCGGTTGAAATCCCATTTCAGGTATTCAATGTTGTTTTCACCAAGAAGCCTGCTGATGCAGGTAAACAGGTATTCCCGGACATCTTCCCTTGACATGTCCAGAACCAGCTGGTTCCTGGCGACCACCGGCAGGCGGTCCGGATCCTTCAGTGCCCAGTCCGGATGATTCCTGTACAGATTGGAATCCTCGTTGACCATTTCAGGTTCAACCCAGAGTCCGAATTTCAGTCCCAGCGCGTTTATCTTTTCAATCAGAGGTTTCAGGCCGCCTTTCAGCTTCTGCTCATTGACAAACCAGTCGCCCAGGCCTCTGTGGTCATCGTTTCTTTCTCCGAACCAGCCATCGTCCAGGACCAGCATTTCCATGCCGAGTTCTTTCGCTTCCCGGGCAAGTTCGTAAATACTGTTTTCGTCAAAGTTGAAATACGATGCCTCCCAGCTGTTTAAGAGGACCGGCTTTTTCTCTTTCATCAAAAGCGGATCACAGACATTTTCCCGGATGATGCGGTGGAAGCGGCTGCTCAGGCCATTCAGGCCTTCATCGGAAAAAGCCAGGATAGATTCCGGCGTCTGAAAACGCCCCCCGGGAAGCAGGTTCCACGAAAAGCCGTCGTCGTGAATGCCTGCCACAACTCTGATATTGCCGGTCTGGTCCTTCTCGATTTCTTCCTTATGGCTGCCGGAGTACATCAGCATCACACCATAACAGAAACCGGCATCTTCATCCGTATGCGGATCGCACAGGATCACAAACGGGTTGTTGTGGTGGCTGCTCATCCCGCGCCTGGAGCCGACCGTGATAATGTTCTGGGCGATGCTCTGCCTTTCAGGCTGACGCTCCATGCAGTGTTTTCCGGTAAAATGGATCAGTTCATACTCACCGTAAGGCAGGTCCAGGCACACAGAAGCTGCTTTTTCCAGACGGATCTTTACATCAGAATCATTAATCAGAGAAGCCGTTCTGGTAATGACGTCTTTTTCTTCATAGATGCCGTATTTCAGTTCAACAGTCAGGCTGGTCACACGGTCTTTCAGTCTGATGGTCAGCGTATGAACACGGTCTGACAGGCCGCGTACAAAGGGAAGGTCCTGGAGTTCATACTTTCCTTCCGCTATGGTAAAAGAGTCGAAGCGCAGGTCGGTGGTCCGGCTTCCGTTTTCCGCCTGTGCCATCAGGGCGCTCACTCTGTAGTCTCCTGCTCCATAGCTGCTGTATTCCTGCGGCATGACGTCAAAGGAACATCCGCGGTCTCCGGCCTGTTCATAGGGATTTCCCGAAAAACCTCTGTCGGTGGTCCGGTAACGGTAATTCATGTTCACGGCGCCTACCCGTTTTCCGTAATAGAGGTGGCGCAGGCAGCCGGTCCTGTCGACTGTCATCTGATAGCAGCTGTTTTTAGTCTCCAAAACAAAGAGTTGTTCTTTTTCAATATACTGTACGCTCATAGCACTCCCGCCTGTTTCCTGTAATCCACAGGGCTTACTCCATATTTCTGCTTGAATATTTTTGAAAAGGTCAGTGCGTTTTCGTATCCCACGCTGCCGGCGATCACACGGACCGGAAGGTCCGTATTTTCCAGAAGTTCACAGGCATGCCGCATTCTTGTCTTCATCAGGTATTCCTGCGGCGACATATACATTTTTTCTTTAAAAATGGCTGTAAAATAAGTACGGTTCAGCCCGATGTATTCCGCAACGTTCCTGATCTGCAGATTCGCGTAATTGTTCTGAATGTATTTGATGGCATAATTGATGTAGTCATCCGTGGAAAGGTTGCTGTAGGCGCCTGCTCTCCGGTTCTTGCCCTCGTAAGACTCAATGGCCAGGGAAAGAAAGCGGTATGCCAGCCCCAACCGGTAAAGTTCGCTGGAAAGATTCAGGTTCGGCCTGGCCAGCATTTCCTGGGAAACCTCAAGGAAACGGCTGATCTCTATGTTGCAGTCCCGGACGTAGTTTCCATCGGAAAAGCCGGCACTTTCCAGATATTCTGCCGCTTTCTTTCCTTCAAAAGTGGTCCAGCAGTAATACCAGGGGTCCGTCTCATCTGCCTGGTACCACATTTCAATTCCGGGCACCGTCAGAAAAAGCTGTCCGGCATGTACGTCGTAACGATGGTCCCCGACTCTCAGCTTTCCTTTTCCGGCAATGACCGCATGAAGATGAAAGCCGGTCCGTTTATCCGGACCGGCTTCTTTTCCGGGGATACACTGCTCAATGCCGCACATTCTCAAATACAGATCGTCGTCTTTGTTTTCAAGGTATTCAAACAGACGATAATTTGGATTTTCAAAATAGTTCGCATGATCCGACATGGCAGGTCCCTCCGGTATTGAATTTTCTTTCATTTTACAGTTTCGTACCGGAAGATGCAATTCCTTCCACGAACTGTTTCTGGAAAATCAGATAGAGGATCAGCATCGGCAGGATGGCCATCAGGGCGCCTGCCATGATCTGCGGGTAGTTGCTTCCAAACTGGCCCTGCAGTTTTGCAAGAGCCGCGGACAGCGTGGTGGCAGCGGGCTTGTTCGCCACGATCATGGGCCACATCATGTCCTTGTAGGCGAACAGCGCCGTAAAGATACCCAGAGAGACGATGGCCGATCTGGTCAGCGGCATCATGATGAACAGGAACCGCTGTCCCACGTTGCACCCGTCAATTTCCGCCGCCTCCTCCAGCTCCTTCGGCAGCGACTGGAAGCTCTGTTTGAACAGATACGTGCCGAAGGCGGTGACGATGCCGGGGAACAGCAGTGCAAATTTCGTATTCAGCAGATGCATCTTGGAAATCATCAGGTACTGCGGGATGATGAAGATCTGGCTTGGCACCATCATCTGGATCAGTACGATGGAAAACAGGATCGATTTTCCCGGGAATTTCAGTCTTCCGAAGGCATACCCGGCCATGGTGGCGGTCAGTACCGCACAGATCACACGCAGGATCATCACGATCAGCGTATTCACATAAAGTGTGAAGAAATTATAGGAATTCCAGACTTCCGAGAAGTTTTCCCAGTGCCATCCTCCGGACGGAAAGATGTAGAACGGATCCACGGAGATGGCCTGGCTCTTGGTCTTGAATGCCGTAAGTACCATCCAGACAAAGGGAACCAGCATGGCGATGGAGCCGATGATCAGTACGGTGTGTATAATGGTCGCGTTCAGGCGGCGCTTCGCTTGATAACCCATAGTTCCATCTCCTTTCTAGTTATAGTGAACCCATTTTTTCTCGGTCTTCTGGATGACCCACGTGATGATG
>CACZSG010000003.1 GCA_902783665.1 uncultured Lachnospiraceae bacterium
GCAGCCGGCCAGGCCGCCTTCTTCTTTCGTGCGGAAGGTAAACAGAACGGGAATTTCTCCGGCCATTTCGCGGATGCAGGCCAGTGCTCTCAAAAGGCTCTCCCTGTTCAGGATGCCGCGATAAGCGTCAGCCCGCCATTCGATCAGATCCGGGGCGCAGTCCAGGATCTTTTTCATTTCATCCCTGATCCGGTCCTCTTCCTCTGCCATCAGCGGGATACAGATTCTGCAGGTCCCGTCTCCCAGGGCCATATTCCGGATGCGGACCGCCTTATAGTTTCCCATCGAAGTATCTCTCCTTTATCTCTTCCGTCGGCATCTGCAGACCGGTCCAGAAACGGAATGCCGCTTCGCCCTGATACAGAAGCATGTACATACCGTTCAGTGTCGAAAGTCCCTTTTCCTCCGCTTTTTTCAGAAGCAGCGTCTTCTGGGGATGATAGATGATGTCCGTCACAAGCAGTCCCTCATGGAAGCCGGAAAGATCCGCAAGGGGGCATGCATCCTCAGCAGGCGTCATTCCCACGGAAGTCGCGTTCGTCAGCAGCCCGCTTTCTCTGATACAGCCGGTCACCGCTTCGGTATCCGCCAGATCCGTCACATCGGCTCTGCAGGACGTCTCACGGCAGATCACCTCCGCCAGGCGCTGCGCCTGCTGCCAGGAACGTCCCCTGCGGTTGACGATATGCAGCACGGGAACTCCGTCCAAAGCGGCCTGGACCGCGATCGAGCTGGCTGCGCCTCCGGCTCCCAGCAACGTCATGGGCGCCCGGGAAGCCTCGTACCCGGTACATCTGAGGGAGCGGAAATACCCTGCTCCATCGGTATTGTGGCCGATCAGCCTCCCGTCTTCGTTTTTTACCGTATTCACGGCGCCGATCATTTTCGCGGCAGGCGTCAGTTCGTCCAGGTACGGGATGATCCGCTCCTTGTCCGGCATGGTCAGGTTGAAACCGAAGACATTCATCTCCTTCAGTCTTCCGACCAGTGAGGCGAAATCCGCCTTGCTGGTGTCGAAACAAAGATACACGTAATCCAGATCCAGTTTCCTGAAAGCGTAATTGTACATCTGAGGGGAAATACTGTGCGCTACGGGGCTTCCTAACAGACAGCCCAGGCGTGTTTTACCGGTGATCTCTGGCATCGGGTCTCCTTTCTGGTCTTTCTCATCGGTAGTTCTAAAAAAGGACCACCGAAACGGTGATCCTTTCTGACCTGTTTACTTCGGAATTTTATCTTCTGAGGAAATCCGGGATCTGGATATCCTTCTCCTGCGGTTTCCGTTCCGGTGTACGGGTGGAATTCAGCGTGACATTCTGTCTGGGAGCCGTTGTAGAAGAAGCGGATCTTCCGAACGTGGGAGCTGCCGGCATCTTTGTCTGTCTCTGGAAGCCGAAGCCGCTCTGGCTCTTGTTGGTCTGCTGCGGTTTTGTATTTACATCATCCAGACCTGTCGCGATAACGGTGACACTTGCTTCATCCGCATAGGTGTCATCATACAGCGCACCGAAAATGATGTTGGCATTCTCTCCGGCCATCTCCTGAACATAGCTTGCCGCGTCGTTGGCATCCATCAGGGAGATATCTCCGGAAATATTGATGATCACGTGGGAAGCGCCCTCGATGGTGGTCTCGAGAAGCGGGCTGGAAACAGCCTGTTTTACAGCTTCCAGAGCCTTGTCGTCTCCCTTTGCAGCGCCGATACCGATATGGGCGATGCCCTTGTCGATCATGACGGTCTGTACATCCGCGAAGTCCAGGTTGATCAGAGCCGGCAGGTTGATCAGGTCTGTAATTCCCTGTACTGCCTGCTGAAGCACTTCGTCTGCCTTCTTCAGAGATTCCGGCATCGTTGTGCGGCGGTCCACGATCTCAAGAAGTTTGTCATTCGGGATGACGATCAGGGTGTCCACATTCTGTTTCAGACGCTCAATTCCGGCCAGTGCATTGTTCATGCGGGTGCGGCCTTCAAAGCGGAAAGGCTTTGTCACCACGCCGACGGTCAGAATGCCCATTTCCTTCGCGATTCCCGCCACAACGGGAGCGGCGCCGGTACCGGTGCCGCCGCCCATACCGCAGGTAACGAACACCATGTCCGCACCCTGGAGGGCCTGACGGATCTCTTCTGTACTCTCCTCAGCAGCCTGCTGGCCGATCTCCGGCTTTGCGCCGGCGCCGAGTCCTTTGGTCACCTTTTCGCCGATCTGGATGGTTGTCGGTGCCTTGCAGAGCTGAAGAGCCTGTTTATCTGTATTTACTCCTATAAATTCCACACCTGCGATGGTCTCGTCCACCATGCGGTTCACTGCATTGTTTCCGGCTCCGCCTACTCCAACAACAATGATCCGTGCAGCTGCTTCTGTTTCATTCGACATTATCTCTAACACTGTGTCTCCTCCTTCTCACAGTTATCGCTGTTCGTGCCACGCACTCCATTCTATAATATATGTTTTCATCTGTTTGCGCAAGTAAAAATTTGCCAAATATCGGGGCTTTGAATGAATCGCGGCGGCAACAGCAGCGCATTACTGAAGATTCAGCACATCTCCGGTATGCGGATCGATCTCGTTCATGTAGGCGTCCACCACGTTCCCGGCATCATTGATGTAGCATCCGGAAATCTGGGAGCCGTACGCGTCCACGACCATCCCCTGGGAGACGGTGGCATTGTAGATCAGTTCTCCGTTGGAGTTGAATACCATGAAGCTGCCGTATCCTTCGTCCTCAACCGGTTCTTCCTGGGGAACTTCCTGCTGCTCTTCATAGCCTTGCTGCTCTTCGTAGCCCTGCGCTTCTTCCTGCACAGTGCCGTCATCCGTCATGCCGGCCTCCTGGCTGCCTTCCTCCTGACCGGAACCCGAGCCATCCACTGTGATCCCTGTCTGTACAGCCGTCTCCGTCTCTTCTTCACTTCCGGTTCCGGACCAGGTAACCGCCTCACCTTTTCCGGTGAAGTTCTCCATGTGCAGCGTTCCGTAGGGTTCATCCATCGTGTCGAGGATCGCTTTCAGATTCGCTATTTTTTCTTCCAGATATTCATCCTGTCCAAGCTGTACGCTCACCGCTCCTGTCCGCATGGTGATCTCCGAATTGCTGTCAAAACGGATCTCTTCCGCGCTCAGCTCATTGTAGTCCAGCAGCTGGACCAGATTCAGGACGGTCCGCAGCTGGGTGCTGCTGGTAGCCGGCAGCTTCTGGTACAGGACCGGTTCCCCGGCTTCCAGGCCGACGACCAGCGGTATTCCGCCATAGGATTCTTCCGAAATCTCCAGGACCGTTCCGTCCTTGTCAAAATAGATCTTCCCGCTCTGTTCCAGATAGGCGATGGGTTCCTTCTCGTCTATGGTGACGGACAGGGTCTGCGGCCCGCTCATCTTAAGCTTTATGGAATTCGCGTAGGGAAGTGTCTCCGAGACATCGCCGGAACGGTACTTCCACATAAGGTACAGCGTATTCTTCGCCAGCCGCCCGTCCGTCAGACTCTCCGCGATCTCCGCGCCAGTGTGCCTGGTGTTTCCCTGAACGGAAATATTTCTGACTCTGAAGACCAGTGCGATCACGATGACCGCTGTCACAATGACCGCCAGCGGAATCAGGCGCAGCAGCCATCTTCTGTCTCTTTGGATCTCTTCCATCGTTATAATGCCCTCACCAGGTCTTTGAATTCTCTGCCGCGAGTTTCATAGTTCGGGAACATGTCCCAGCTGGCACAGGCGGGCGAAAGCAGAACGGCATCGCCGGGCTGCGCCTCCCTGGCGCTGATGCGCACGGCCTCCTCGAGCGATTCCGCAAAAAGAATGCTGTCAAATCCGCATCTGTGGGCCGCTTCGGCGATCTTGTTCCTGGTCTGTCCCATCAGGACCAGCACCTTTACTTTTCCGTCGAAGGAATTGATCCACTCCTCGTAGGAGGAAGCCTTGTCATACCCGCCGCCGATCAGCACCGTGGGGCGGTTCATCGCCTGGATCCCCTTGATGGCCGCGTCCGGGTTTGTTCCCTTGGAATCATTGTAGTAGACAACGCCGTTCTTTTCGGTCACATATTCGATCCGGTGCTCCACGGCCTGGAAGCTTCTGAGCACGGGACGGATCTGCTCCGGCGTCACATGATAGGCCAGCGCCATCCCGGCGGCCGTCATCACATTCTCATAATTGTGTGTGCCAAGCAGGTTCAGTTCGTCAACCCTGCAGAGGACCTCTTCCTGCCCGTCCTTCGCGATCACAATGCGGTCCCCGTCCAGGAAAAGGCCGTTTTCCAGTCTCTGCCGGCTGGAGAACCATGTCACCTTCACGGGCAGATCCTGACCGAAGCGTCTCAGCTCCTCATCCTCGTAATTCAGCACACAGGTGTCATCGGGCCTCTGATGGGCCGCGATCAGTTCCTTCACACGGATATACTCTTCCATTGTGTGATGCCTGTTCAGATGATCCGGCGTAATATTGGTAATGGCACTCACCCTCGGCGAGAATGTTTCGGTCGTCTCCAACTGGAAGCTGCTGATCTCGGCCACAGTGACTGCCTGGTCCGTCATCGACCTTGCGGCGTCCGTATAGGAAAAACCGATATTTCCCACCACATGTACTTCCGGATAAACGCTCTTCATGATCTCCCCGAGCAGGCTGGTGGTCGTTGTCTTGCCGTTCGTTCCCGTGATGGCAAGGACATCCCCTTTTCCGCACCGGAAAGCCAGTTCCACTTCTCCCCAGACCGGAATCCCTTTTTCCTTCAGGTGCAGGACCAGCGGAAGGTCGCAGGGCACGCCGGGGCTGAGGATCACAAGAGAGAGTTCATCCACGGTCTCCTCCGGAAGATCGCCCAGGATCAGTCTCGCGTCGGCTCCCTCCGGGAGTGCCGCAAAAACTTTTTCCCTGTCTGTTTTCGTGTTCCCGTCGTACAGGATGACGTGCGCTTCTCTGTCAAGCAGCAGTTTTGCCGCCCCGATGCCGCTGATCCCCGTACCGAAAACCAGAATGTTCTTATCTTTCAGTTCTGTCATTTGCCTTTTGCCTCCGTCCTGAAGTTTTACACCCGCACTGCCATCATGCCGATAAGGCACAGCAGAATGGTAACGATCGTAAACACCGTCACCACTTTTGTCTCCGACCAGCCGGACAGTTCAAAATGATGATGGATCGGAGCCATTTTGAAGATCCTCTTTCCGCCCGTCTTCTTGAAATAGGTGACCTGAATGATCACGGAAAGAACTTCGACCAGATAGATCAGGCCGACGATCAGGATGAACAGGGGCATTCTGAGCAGGTAGGCGGCTCCGGCCACAAAACCTCCCAGCGCCAGCGATCCCGTATCTCCCATGAACACTTTGGCCGGGTAGACATTATACAGAAGGAATCCAAGAAGCGCGCCTGTGACTGCCGCGCACACCGGCTCGATCTTTCCCAGAAGAACCGTGGATACAACCGTGAAGAACACGGCCACAACAGCCGTTACACTGGAGGCCAGGCCATCCAGTCCGTCCGTGAAATTCACGCCGTTTACCGTTCCGATCACCGCAAAATAAGCCAGCGGCGTGGCGATGATCTTTACCGTCATGCCGGTCAGCTCACGGACACCGAACAGGGCAAAGGGAATCCTCAGCTCCAGGCAGTCGCTGTCCATCAGCCAGAGGTAGACCACGAAAACCGTGGTCACGATGATCTGGCCCAGCATCTTCTGTTTCGGATAGAGACCATCCGAACGTTTTTTAACGACTTTCAGATAGTCATCCAGGAATCCGATCAGGCCGAAACCAACCGTCAGCAGGATCACCGGAATGGTCCGCGGATATTTCACAACAAAGGGCAGGGAGCCTGCCAGCATGCCTGCCAGGATCATCACACCGCCCATCGTAGGGGTCCCGGCCTTCTTCAGGTGAGACTGCACTCCCTCTTTTCTCTCTGTCTGCCCTACCTTCAGCTTCAGCAGAAAAGGTATGACAAACGGTCCCAGCGCGGCACACACCGCAAATGCAGCAAAAAATGCGATCAGAACATCTGCCTTGATGATCATCTTTACGATTCCCTCCTGAATTTACTGATTAACATTTTCCCCCGCCATGGCGGCCGGGTCCACAGTGGCATCCCACTGCGAGGAATTATCCGGCTCTTGGCTTTCCTCCGCAGGCGGAATGGCCATATCCGGATTGTCTTCCTTCGGATCGATGGCCTCTTCTTCCTCCTCGTCCTCCTGGTTTATGTCTGCCACCTCGTTGGCGTACGCGTCTATGACCTTGCCGTCATCACGTACATAAGCTCCCGCCACCGGAAGCCCGCCGCTGGTCACCACGACGCCTTCATCATTCACATAGCAGCCGTTGTAATAGTTCCCGTAGGAATCAAAGGCCGGGAATGTGATCTTCGCGTCCTTGACGACTTCCTTTCTGGTCAGTCCCAGGAACTGCAGCAGCGTGTCCGTCACATCCTCTGTGGGATAGACATCCAGATAAGGCAGCAGCTCCGTGGCGATCTGCCTGAACAGGACCTGCGCATAGGTACTGTCCGCCTGGTTCGGCACATTCGGTTCATCTACAACGACGTACATGACGATCTCCGGGTCATAGATGGGGGCCGCGCCGATAAAGGATACAAGATAGTGCCCTTTCCAGCGGGTACCGGTGGCCGGATTGATCTTCTCGGCTGTTCCCGTCTTTCCGCCTGTCCGGTAGCCCGGCACCTGGGATTTCCGGCCGGTACCTTCCTGGACGGCATATTCCAGATAGCTCTTGATGGTCTCCGAGACCTCGGTGGAGATCGTCTGTTTCAGAAGCAGCTGGTCCATGCTCTTGACCGTGCGCCCCTCGGAATCGATGATCTTCTCCACCACATGGGGCTGATAGTAATAGCCTCCGTTCACGACAGAACAGATGGCTGCGATCTCCTGGATCATGGTACAGGTAAAGCCCTGTCCGAATGCGCAGGTCGCAAGCTCTACCTCGTTCATTCCCTTCTGGGTGTATACAGCACCTGACGCTTCGTTCGGCAGGTCGATCCCCGTTCTTTTTCCGAAATTGAAGAGGGCCTGGTACTGTACGAACCTGCGGACGCCGATCGCGCGTCCCACGGCCATCAGCGCGTCATTGCAGGAATTCTTGATGGCATCGGCCGGCGACTCCGACCCGTGCCCGTAAATATTGTCACATTTAATATAGGTATCGGTCACCTGCTCTCCGCCGTCGCAGTAGAAGCCGGTGTTTTCGGTGATCGCGCCGCACTCCAGCGCGGAAGCCATGGTGACGGGCTTTACCACCGATCCCGGTTCGTAGCCGTCTGTTATGCAGAAGTTCTTCCAGATGGTATTCAACGCTTCCGACGTTTCCTTCTCGCTCATGGCCCGGCGCTGAGAACTGGTATACCAGGGCGTCAGGTCCTGCGGGTTGTTCAGGTCGAAGGAGGAGTTGGTGGCCATGGCCAGCACGGCTCCGTTGTTCGGGTTCATCACGACCACGCCGACGTTCTTGGCCCCGTGCTTTGCGGTACCGTCGTTGTTGTCCGTCCCGTAGGTCTCGTCAAACTGCGCGATGTACTTTTCGACGATCTGCTGGATATTGATGTCGATCGTCGTCTGAAGGGTGTAGCCGTTCTTCGGGTCTATGGTCTTTTTCTGGTACTCCTGATTCTCATTCAGGTAACCGAATACCCTTCCGTCCGTTCCCTTCAGCATGCTGTCGTAGTATGCTTCCAAGCCGCAGATCCCGTCGCCGAGCGTGTTCGCGAACCCGATCACGTTGCTGGCCAGACTTCCTTCCGGGTACTTCCGTTCATAGGTCTCCTCGAACCAGATGGCTCCTGTCAGGGAAAGCCGTTCCAGCTGCAGGCGTTCCTCCTCGGAAAGGTCACGTTCCGAAGAAAGGGATGCATATTCCTCATACGCGTCTTTCTCGTTTTCCGTGATATTCTGAAGAATGATCTGATACTGGCTTTTCTTGGTCTTCTCGTCCGTGATCAGCGTCCGGATCTTCTCCTCGTCCACCTGAAACACGATGGACAGCGCGTCCGTGACAGCCTTCACGTAATCCTCGTAATGCTCGTTCTCCTCAAACTGATTGACCGCATAGCAGTCCAGGATCACATCATACTGGCGTTCACTGTATGCCAGAAGGCGTCCGTTGGTATCCTGGATCTCTCCTCGCCTGCTGTAGAGCGTTTTGCTGTCATAGTTTTCCTGGGACAGCACCTGTTTTGCGTACCGCTGTCCGCTCTTTACATTGATAAATGCGATCCGGACCAGGAGAATAACCATAAAAAATAAAATAAATGCAAATACAGCCAGCAGCTTTATTTGCATTCTCCTGGTAAATCTTCTTTCCGTTTTTCTTCCGTTTCCTGATGCCACCAAATCACCTGTTCTTTTCGTGTCCATCCCAAGCGGGCGGAATGTTCCGCTCACTTAAAACAGATGTTCCGGAATTCATCCCGGAACATCCGTATACTGATGAACATAGTCATTATCATCCTGTGTGTATGTGACGATCTGGCTTTTTCCTACGTAGACCATTCCCAGCTCATGCATGGCCACGTCCTTCACATGCTCCATGTTGATGCCGGTCATGATGCGGTTGTAATCCGCGTCATTCTCGAGCCTTGCGGCATTCAGCGAAGATTCCAGCACCGTCACTTCTCTGTTCAGTTTAATACTCTTTGACTGAAGTTTCAAGTAGTTTACGCACATTAACACGGTCATTACGCCTGCGGCTGTCAGAAAAGCCACATAACGCAAGTTCATGGACAGCGCACGTTCCCGGTTCTGGCGGGCACGGTCGCTGACAACATACGGCCGCTGCTGGCGCGGCATGGTTCTGAGATCTCTGACCGCTGTTCCTTCTACATAATATCCTGCGCTGTTTCTGCGGATCCCTTCTGCTGCGTATCCGCGTGTTCTTGTGTTCCGGGCTGCCATATCTGAATACTCCCCTGTTCAAGTTACTGTACTATATAAATCTGTTGACTTCCGTTTTTTGTATCTTTTTCAGTATGCCGGGGTGCTGATCCCCGGGTCTTTGCTGCGCTCGAACACGCGCAGCTTCGCGCTTTTGGAACGAGGATTTTCTTCCTGTTCCAATGCGGACGGCAGGATCGGTTTTCTGGTGATGACCCTGCCCAGCGGTTTCCTGCCGCACACACATACCGGAAACTCCGGCGGGCATGTGCAGGGATTTTCGCATTTTCTGAAGATGTTCTTGACGATCCGGTCTTCCAGTGAATGGAAGGTGATGACGCAGATCCGTCCTCCGTCATCCAGGAGTTCCACCAGACCCTCCAGGGAATCCTCCAGGACATCCAGTTCGTGGTTCACCTCGATCCGGATCGCCTGAAAGGTCCTTTTGGCCGGGTGTCCGCCTGCTACCCTTGCCTTCACGGGGATGGCCGCTTTTATCACATGAATTAACTCCCCAGTTGTTTCAATGTCTTTTTTTTCTCTTTCACTTACGATTCTTCTGGCAATGTTCTTTGCGAACTTCTCTTCCCCATAGTCGCGAATCACACGCAAAAGCTCCGATTCGCTGTATCCGTTCACAACGTCCCTTGCAGAAAACTGCTGTCTCTGATCCATCCGCATGTCCAGTGGCGCATCTTCCCTGTAAGTAAAACCGCGGTCAGCCGTGTCAAGCTGGTAGGAGGAGACCCCCAGATCCAAAATGACGCCATCTACAGCAAAAATACCTAATTTGCCGAGTTCTTCCCGTGCGCCGGCGTAATTGCCGCGCACGGTCGTTACGATATTCTGAAACTCCCCAAGGCGCACCGTTGCTGCCCGGATCGCCGCTTCGTCCTGATCGATCCCGATCAGTCTCCCCTTAGACGAAAGCCTGCGGCAGATTTCATAGGAATGTCCTCCGCCACCCAGCGTCCCGTCGACGTAGATGCCATCCGGTCTGATGTTCAAATACGCAATGCTCTCATCCAGAAGTACCGACTTGTGCCTGAATTCCATCATCAGATCCCCAGTCCAAGTTCTGCCATCTGTTCCGCGATATCATCCATATCGCCGACAGCATTATTTTCATCCCAGTGTGCCCGATCCCAGATCTCCACACGGTTCAGGTTTCCCGCAAGGACCACGTCCTTCTCCAGATGCGCATATTCTCTTAAGTTCTGCGGTAAGAGAATTCTCCCCTGCTTGTCCAGTTCACAGACGGAAGCCCCGGAAACGATGAATCTTGTAAATTGTCTGGCATTTTTGTTTGTAAGCGGCAGACGATACAGCTTCTCCTCAAAAAGATTCCACTCTTCTTTCGGAAACACAAACAGACAGCCATCCAGTCCCTTGGTCACAGTGAACGAGTCCCCTAACTGTTCTCTGTATTTCTGCGGGACGATCAGTCTGCCTTTGGTATCGATCGTATGATAAAACTCACCCATAAACATATCGATCACCCTGCGCTGTTTATTCCCGCAGGCTTTTTGGCACCTGCAGGTATCGCCGAAGCGGTTGTGGGAATCCGGTTCCATTTTTTACCACTTTCCATCCACTAACAACCACTTTTCACCACCTGACACATATATTAGCCCCATTTTCTTCAAAAGGCAAGCCATTGAGCGTTAGTATTTTTTTACATTTTTGTTACAACTTGCGCAGTTTCGAACAGGTGATCTTTTGTGGAATTTTATGCATAAAAATAACCCCTGCACCTAAAAGTACAGGGGTTTTTAAGGTCAATTAATGATAAAAAATTCAAAATTGTATCCCAATCAGTACAATCCTAACGGATGGAAAGCAGCCGGTCTATCGCCGGGAACTCCTGCCCAGCACCCATCCGACCGCCGCCAGGGAGAACAATACCAGAATACCGGAAAGCAGCTGTGAAACCGGCAGGCTGGTTCCCCACAGGATCAGCTGATCGGTGCGCAGTCCTTCTATAAAAAAGCGTCCGATGCCGTACAGAAGAAGGTAGGACCAGAAGACCAGACCGGCCGGTCTCCTTCTTTTTCCCTCTGCGGAAGCGCCGGGTCCCGGATCCATCAGAAATGTCAGGGCAAGCAGAACGGCCAGTACTCCGAGATTCCAGAGGGATTCATACAGAAAAGTGGGATGGACCTGGATATACTGTATTTTGTCGACAGTCACCAGGTGATCCATCATCTTCTGCGTCACATCGGCCGTGTTCACGTCCTGGAGCGGCAGCTGCATGGCAAACAGAGAGTCCGTATACTCCCCGAAAGCCTCTCTGTTGAAGAAATTGCCCCAACGTCCCAGGATCTGTCCCCACAGAAGCCCCAGACAGGCCGTGTCCAGAAGCACAAGCGCGGACTTCTTCTTCCACCTGGCAAACAGCAGCACAGCAAGGATCCCGCCCAGGATCCCGCCATATATGGCCAGTCCGCCTTCCCGCAGGTTCGGGATCTCGGAAAGATGCGAACGATAATAATCCCAGCTGAAAGCCACGTAATAGATCCTTGCTCCGATGACGGCCATCACGATGGCAAGAAGTCCCAGGTCCACATACTGGTCCGGGTCCTGCCCGGTGGCAGATGCCGCCTTCTCCGTCAGCATCAGGCCTGTCAGCATGGCGATCCCTATGATCAGGCCATAAAAAGCAATGGTCAGCGGACCGATCCGAAAGGATCTGGCGATATGTGTCAGTTCGATTCCCAGGTGCGGAAACCGGATAATGCCGGTCATTTTTCTACCTCCGGATCATACGTTGAATCTGAACAGAATAACGTCTCCGTCCTTCACGACATAGTCTTTTCCTTCAAGACCAACCAGGCCCTTCTCTTTTGCAGCGGCAAGGGATCCGCAATCCAGAAGATCCTGATAGTTGACGACCTCGGCTCGGATAAATCCCCGTTCAAAATCCGAATGGATCTTGCCGGCCGCCTGCGGCGCCTTGGTTCCTTTCTTAATAGTCCAGGCCCTGGTCTCCTTTTCGCCCGCCGTCAGATAACTGATAAGCCCAAGCAGGCTGTAGCTGGCCTTGATCAGCTTGTCCAGACCGGACTCCTTCAGGCCGAGCATCTCCAGATAATCCGGTTTCTCGCTCTCATCCATCTCGGAGATCTCCTGCTCGATCTCGGCGCTGATCACGAATACCTCGCTGCCGCTTTCCTTCGCGAGCTCGCGGACCTTCGCTACGTTCTCGTTTGACGCGCCGTCATCCGCCAGGTCATCCTCTCCCACGTTTGCCGCGAAGATGACCGGTTTTCCGGTCAGCAGGTTGTACTCTGCCAGCCAGGCCAGTTCGTCCTCGTCGTCAGTCTGGTAAGTAATGGCAAGCTGACCATCTTCCAGATGCTTTGTCAGCTTCTGCATCAGCTCCATTTCTTTTGCAGCGGCCTTGTCATTCTTCGCCGCCCGGCCTGTCTTCGCCATCCGGCGTTCCAGGATCTCCAGGTCCGAGAAGATCAGTTCCAGATTGATGGTCTCGATATCCCTGACGGGGTCCACGGATCCGTCCACATGAATGACGTTGTCGTCCTCAAAACAGCGGACGACATGGACAATGGCATCCACCTCGCGGATGTTCGCCAGGAACTGGTTGCCAAGTCCCTCGCCTTTGGAGGCGCCTTTTACCAGCCCCGCAATGTCCACGAACTCAATGACAGCCGGCGTCACTTTTGCGGAATGATAAAGATCCGCCAGAAGCTTCAGCCGGAAGTCCGGCACTGCCACAACGCCCACGTTCGGGTCGATGGTGCAGAACGGATAGTTGGCCGACTCGGCCCCGGCCTTTGTCAGTAAATTGAACAGTGTGCTTTTTCCTACGTTTGGAAGTCCTACGATACCTA
>CACZSG010000004.1 GCA_902783665.1 uncultured Lachnospiraceae bacterium
ACAGCGAATATGATTGCTCTTCAGGGAGCTATCTTCAACCTAGAATTCCAGATTGCTTATAAGCTGCAGGATCTGCAGTACCAACAGATTGAACGATTAAAGGCGTATAGAGAAGCTCTTGTAGAGCGTATGACTGGGAAGGTGCAGGAACTCAACAGGGAAAACTTTGCGGTCCGGCAGCATCTGAAATATGTAGATCTATATGCGAACAAGGACAATTATAATGCGCTTACCTATGAGGATACGTTGCTGGTCCGGGAAGAACTTGCCCCGTTAATCGAGCCAGAGCCGGATGACGCATCAGCGCTTCGATTTGACGCGCTGATGTACGGCATTGAGCTGGCATATCTTGTGGGAAAAAAATACACACGAGCAAGGCACGACCTGCTTAAGAAAGTAGCCGATATCGCAAGTGTTGCAAACATCCCCGAGATTATGGCACAGTCAGAGCTGATCGATAAGATCCTTCACACGGATTACGTTGAAAATGCCGGTATTAATGAATTTGAACATATCAGGGAAAACCTCCGTGATCTGATGAAATATCTGCCGAAGAAAAAAATCCGGTATGATACAGACTTTGATGATCAGATCCTGTCCATGGACTGGAAAGATTCCGAACTGGAAAATGACGATCTCAAAAACTATAAAGCCAAAGCAGAATATTATATCCGTCAGCACCAGGATCACAAAGTAATTCATAAACTGAAGAACAACGTTCCGCTTATAGAAAGCGATGTAAAAGCGTTAGAAGAAATTCTCTGGAGCGAAGTCGGCACAAAAGAGGATTATGAGGCGGAATATGGCAGTAAGCCCTTGGGCGAATTTGTCCGGGAAATTGTCGGACTGGATATGAATGCTGCGAAGGAAGCCTTTGCAAAATATTTGAATGACACCAGTCTGGACAGCAGGCAGATCTACTTTGTGAATCAAATTGTGGAATATATTGTCCACAACGGCATGATGAAAGACCTCTCCGTTCTTCAGGAGGCTCCTTTTAATGCTATGGGCAGTATAGTGGAAATCTTTACAGATCTCAGTGTCTGGATGGGTATCCGCAGCGCGATTGAGCGGGTGAATGCGAATGCATTAGCTGCGTAATCAATAGTTGAATATTGTGTGACTGTTATAGTGGAAATAGATAGACCAGATAATGAAGTATTCCTTTGGGGCCTTGCTTTAAAAAGGAGGAGATCCTATGGTACCAAACGAGAACTATGAAGAACTGAAAGAGACTACCAAGACCTTTCTGCAGGTGATCACATCCGACAATCTGTACTACTGCCTGCTGCTCATCGTCATCATGGTGGTGACGCTGAAGCTGATCGATATCATCTTCTATCCGCTCAGGAAGCGCAAATCCATGGCCGTTTCTTTCCTGAAGGGCTGTCTGAAGGTGTTCGTCATCTTCACCATCGGCATGCGCATCTGCTCTGTCGTGCCCATCCTGGAGGATTTTACCAACCAGATCTTTCTGTCATCCTCCCTCATCGTGGTGGTCCTGGGCTTTGTGTTCCAGGAAGGCCTCAGCAACATCGTGCACGGCTTTATTCTGTCCATCTTCAAGCCATTTAAGATAGGGGACAGGGTGTCCATCTCCGTGGACGGCACGTCCATTACCGGATATATTGAATCCGTGGACGCGCGTCAGACCATTCTGCGCAATGTGGTGAATTCCTCGCTGGTCATCATCCCGAACTCGAAGATGGACCTGTCCATCATCCAGAACAACTACTTCGGCGGAAACCAGACCAGTTCCGCGTTTCTGGACCTGGGCATCACCTACGAATCCGACCTGGACCATGCCATAGAAGTGATCACCCGCACCATCGAGAACAACCCGTACGTGGCGGCTCTGCGCAGCACCATGAAGGATCCGGAGCCCGTCTCCGTGATGATCCGCGAGCTGGGCGATTCCTCCATCAACCTGCGGGCCGTGGTCGTCACAAAGACCGTGGAGGAAAACTTCCAGGCCTGCAGTGACATCCGCAAGGAACTGGTCGTCCTGTTCCAGCAGGATCCGCTGGCCGACTTCGCCTACCCGCATCTGCAGGTCATCCCGACGCCGCTGCAGGAGACGACGGTCTACGAGAAATCCGCCGCCATGTCCCACACGATGTCGCATGAAACCCCTGCGGGAACAAAGGCCGCCGCTTCCGAGCAGCTGAAAGGATAACCATCATGATCCGTTCGAACTATCATACCCATTCCGTGTTCTGCGACGGGAAAAACACGCCGGAGGAAATGGTGCAGGAAGCCCTGCGCCTCGGCATGACCCACCTGGGATTCTCCGGACATATGGACCCGGACATCCACATGGACATGCCCGCCTATGTTCAGGAGATCCGGCGGCTGCAGCAGAAATACGCCGGGCAGATCGACCTGCTTCTCGGCGTGGAACTGGACAACATGTACGCCCCCGGCTGCGCTTCCGAAGCGGAATACAGCATCGGCTCCACGCATTTTATGGATGTACAGGCCGATATTCCCCTCTCCGTGGACAATACGGAGGAGATGATCCTGCGGCTCATCCGGGAGTTCTACGGCGGGGATCCGTATGCCATGGCCGCCGCCTACTACGATCTGGAAGCCAGGGTGTACGACCGGCTGCACTGCACCTTCGTGGGGCATTTCGACCTGATCACCCGCTTCAACGACGCGATGCATTTTCTGGACGAATCCGACCCCCGCTACCTGAAGCCCGCCCTTTCCGCCATGGAATATCTGGTCTCGCAGGATGTCCCCTTCGAGATCAACTGCGGTGCTTACTACCGGGGCAGAAAAAAAGAACTGTATCCGAATACAGTTCTCTTAAAAGCGCTTCATGCGTTCGGCGGCCGCATCTTCATC
>CACZSG010000005.1 GCA_902783665.1 uncultured Lachnospiraceae bacterium
ATGTGACCGTTAAGAAAAGTTTGTTAGATTTACTTCTTGACAAAGGTCACTTCATAACAGTCAGAGGGACGTTCACCTTGACTCATCTTTGACTTTCCTGGGCAGATGTTGTATGATAGACGCCGTCAAAAAAAAGGAAAGGATCTTATTTTATGAAAATCAAAAAATGGAAATGGCTGATCGCAGTTGCAGCCGTCATACTAATGACAGCAATTCCGGTATACGCTTCAGATTCCCTGAAGGACATTCTTGGAGCCCTCTCATCCGCGGCGGGCAGTACCGCAGACACCGGCAAAGCGGCCGAAGAGGACGGAACCTATAATCTGCTGATCGTGGGATCCGACCGCAGAGACGGAAGCTGGAACGGCAATTCCGATTCCATTATTCTGGTGACGATCAACCATAATGTCGACAAGATCTTCATGGTCTCCTTCATGCGCGATCTTCAGGCGGATATTCCCGGCTACGGGGTGCACAAGATCAATTACTCCTATGCAGGCGGAGGAGCGCAGAAGCTGATCGACACGCTGACATCAAATTTCGGGGTGAGGATCGATAATTATGTGGCGGTCGACTGGGAAGCCATGGTGGATATTGTAGATGCCTTCGGCGGCGTGGACCTGGAGATCTATGATTATGAGGTGAACGCGACCAACGGCATGATCGACTACTACTGCGGACTGCATGGTCTGTCCTCCTACGAGCATTATGTCAGTACCGGATGGCAGCATCTGGACGGGATCGCCGCGCTGAATTATTCCCGGGTACGTTTTGTCGGCAACAATGACTACGAAAGAACAGAACGTCAGCGGAAAGTGCTTACAAACCTGCTGGAGAACCTGGATATCTCTGATACGGACGCCCTTCTGAAGCTGGCGCAGGCACTGCTCACGGAGGTAGATCACGATCTTACCCTGTCGGACCTGCTGACACTGACCGGGGAGGCGGCAGAGATCCAGAACTTTGAACTGGTCACCGACCGTATTCCCTACGATGGACTGTACAGTTCCAATAACGGAATGCTTGTACCGGTACAGCCCGACACCAACGAACGGCTTCAGGCTGAGATCTATGAAAAATAAAGACTGACCGGGGCTTAAAAAGAACTCCTGTTTCGGGAGTTCTTTTTTTGTGCATTGTGTGGTCATCAGAAGGTGCTTCTTGACGTTTTTTTGGGCACAGGGTATGATAATCAGTAATAGTATCGGTAAATCGGAAAGGAATATTTTTATGAATCCCAAAGATGATCCACTGCACCTGATATCGAAAAGAAAGAAAGGACTGCTGCGCCTGATCTTCAGCCGGATCGGCCTGATGGTCCTGCTGATTCTGCTGCAGTTGAATCTGCTGCTGGTCTTTTTTCACTGGTTTTCGGATTACTTTAAGTGGTATGCCGTTGCCCAGGCACTGTTCTCTGTCTTCATGGTCCTCTATCTGTTCAACTGTGATATGGATGCGACCGGGAAACTGACATGGCTGAATCTCATCATGCTGTTTCCGATCCCGGCCACCATCATGCTCAGATTCACCATGAGCAATCTGGGACACCGGACGGTCAAGGCTCTGGTCGAGAAGGGGATCAATGAGACAAAAACGCTTCTGAAACAGGATGAAGAAGTCCTGCGGGAACCGGAGCTGATCACTTCGGGGACCGATGACCTCTGCCGCTATGCAGGCAGGTCCGGCTGTTTTCCGATCTACCGGAATACACAGGCTGTTTATTTCCCGTCCGGGGAGGAAAAGTTTGCCGCCCTCCTGGAAGAACTTAAAAAGGCCGAGAAATTCATCTATATGGAATATTTCATCATCGACGAAGGCCTGATGTGGGGGAGTATCCTGAAGATCCTGGCGGAGAAAGCCGCACAGGGCGTGGATGTCAGGGTCATGTATGACGGAATGTGCGAGATCTCGACCCTTTCCGCGGACTATCCGAAGCGGATGGAAAAGCTGGGGATCCGATGCAAGGCTTTTTCCCCGCTGTCTCCGTTTATCTCTACACATTACAACTACCGTGACCACAGAAAGATCCTTGTGATCGACGGGAAGACGGTCTTTACAGGCGGCGTGAACCTGGCGGATGAGTACATTAACCATATTGAACGGTTCGGGCACTGGAAGGATACCGCCGTCATGCTGAAGGGGGAGGCTGTCACCAGCTTTACCCTGATGTTCCTGCAGAGGTGGAACATCAGCGAAAAGGAGCCTGACTGGAAGGCCTGCTCCGTTCCCGCACAGCCGGTGAAGGCGGAAGGATATGTGATGCCCTACGGCGACTGTCCGCTGGACGATGATAAGGTCGGGGAAATGATCTACATGGACATCCTGAACCGGGCGAAGAGCTATGTCCATATCATGACGCCGTACCTGATCCTGGACAATGAACTGGAGACTGCGCTGAAGTTCGCGGCTGAAAGGGGCGTGGACGTCCGGATCATCCTGCCGGGCATTCCGGACAAAAAGGCAGCCTATGCGCTGGCCAAGGGTCATTATCGATCCCTGACCCGTGCAGGCGTGAAGCTGTATGAGTATACCCCCGGTTTCGTGCACGCGAAGATCTTTGTCAGCGATGATGAGAAGGGTGTTGTCGGTACCATCAATCTGGACTACCGGAGTCTGTACCATCATTTTGAATGTGCGGCCTATCTGTACCGGACGGACTGTATTGCCGATATGGAGTCGGATTTTCAGAAGACACTGGAACAGTGCAGACCGGTCACGGAGGAAAGTATCCAGAAGGAGAAGTTTTCCTATAAAGTAGTTGGAGGCCTTATGAAACTGATCGCGCCTCTGATGTAAGCCAAGGAGGAGTCTCAAGTGGAACCCCGGAATAAGAGAAGAAGTTATATTGCGCATGCAGCAGTTGTCGGAACGCTGGTCCTGGCGCTGATCCTGGTGGCCGGTACTGTCCGGATGGGACAGATGGCAAACCGGGATACGGAGTCGGCGGTCCGCTCTGTCAGCCTGCTGTACATGGACGAGCTGGCCGGACGACGGGAACAGGTCATTGAGAGCAATCTGCAGGACAAGATCCGTGATATGCAGACTGCCATCAGCCTGATGGAAGAAAGCGATCTTCAGGATGAGGAGAATCTGCAGGCATACCAGAACCGGATGAAACAGCTGTATAATCTTGAAAAATTCGCTTTTGTCGATACAGACGGACTGATCTATACATCGCTTGGAACCCAGACAAATATAGAAGATTATGCCTTTGATTACAGAAATATCTCAGGCCCCGAAATATCCGTCCTGATTTATGATGAAACAGACAGAAACGTGGTCATTGCCGTACCCGTGGACCTGGCGTTTGCGGAGAAGAGACTTTGTGCCAGCTATATGGAGATCGATATGTCGGAAATGCTCGCGGGTGTTTCCATGGCTTCCGGGACCAGCGGCGCCACCTTCTGCAATATATATACAAAAGACGGTATAGCCCTCAGCAATACGGTCCTGGGCGGACTGGCTGTCGAAGACAATCTGCTGACGGCCATGCAGCATGCCGAATTTGAAAAACCCTATGATTATGAAGGGTTCGCGGAAGCATTTTCTTCCGGGAGCAGGGGGGCAGTTTCCTTTAAGTACGAAGGCATACTTGAGACCCTGAGCTTTGTTCCCGTCTCCGGGACTGACTGGCTGCTGACCTACCTGATCCGTGAAAGCGTGATCAGTGACCGGATCAGTTCCGTATCCCGAGGCATCATCAACAGAAGCATTCTGCAGTCACTGCTTACGATCCTGGCCATGTTCGGCATGTTTGGTTTCATTCTGCTGCAGAGCAGGAGAAACGCCCGGCTTGTACTGGAACAGGAGAGAGCAGACGCGAAGGCCAGGGCAAGGCAGGAAGAGATGGAAAAGCGCCTGGCCCTTCAGGAGCGCCTTCTTGAAGAGGAAAAGCGGCGTACGCAGCAGGACAAGATGATCACTGCCATGGCAACGGATTACCGCAGTGTCTACCATGTGGACCTGGATACGGATACAGCTGTCTGCTACCGGGGGGATCCGGAAGACCATGAACGGCATGCGGAAGGAGAACCTTTCCCGTATGAAAGTGCTTTTGCCTCATACGGGAAAAACAACGTGACGGAAAAATTCCGGGAAGGTTTCCTGCAGTTTATCTCGCCGGAATACATCCGGGAGAATCTGAAAAAAGAGAAGATCCTGGCATACCGATATCTTGTACGCCGGGAAAACAAGGAATATTTTGAGATGATCCGGGCGGCGGGAGTCCGTTCGGCAAATGCGCCGCTTGAAGAGGATGTTCATGAGATCGGAATCAGCCTGACAGTCATCGATGAGGAGATGAGAAAGACCATGGCTGAGCAGCGGGCCTTAGGTGACGCGCTTGCTGCCGCAGAACAGGCAAACAAAGCCAAGACAGCGTTTCTGTCCAGCATGAGCCATGAGATCCGGACCCCTATGAACGCGATCATCGGCCTTAACAGTATTGCGCTGAATGACAAGGAGACACCTGAAAAGACCAGGAATTATCTGGAAAAGATCGGTTCTTCCGCGGAACATCTTCTGAATCTGATCAACGATATCCTGGATATGTCCCGCATCGAATCAGGGCGGATGACCCTGAGAAATGAAGAATTCTCTTTCTCGGAGCTTCTGGATGCCATCAACACGATGTTCAGCAGCCAGTGCCAGCAGAAGGGGCTGGATTACCAGTGCTATGTAAAAGGGGAAGTGGACGACTACTATATTGGCGACAATATGAAACTGCGCCAGGTACTGATCAATATCCTCGGAAATGCCGTAAAATTCACTCCGGAGGGCGGAAAGGTAAGCCTCCAGGTGGAAAGAAAGGCAAAATACGGGGGAAAGACGACCCTTTGCTTTACAGTTTCGGATACGGGTATCGGCATGTCGGAAGATTATCTGCCGCATATTTTCGATACTTTCTCCCAGGAAGACGCTTCTGCGACGAACCGATACGGCAGCTCGGGCCTTGGCCTGGCCATCACGAAAAACATTGTGGAAATGATGAACGGAGACATTCAGGTCAGCAGCGTCAAGGGAGAAGGCTCTGTCTTTACCGTGACAGTGACCCTTTCTGATTCCGCCCGCCGGGAAGAGAACTGGCAGGAAGACGAGGTCCGTCCGGAAGATATGTTCGTGCTGGTCGTAGACGATGACCCGGTCGCCTGTGAACATGCGAAGCTTGTGCTGGAGAAGACCGGAATTGCCGTGGAAACTGCCTCTTCTGGGGAGGAAGCCCTGCGGATGGTCAAGCTGCGCCATGCCAGAATGGAGCCGTACACGCTGATCCTCATGGACTGGCAAATGCCTGATATGGACGGGGTGGAGACCACTCGCCGCATCAGGGAGATGACCGGGCGTGAATCTTCCGTGATCATCCTGACAGCGTACCGCTGGGACGATATCATTGATGAAGCGGTCAGTGCCGGCGTGGACAGCTTTGTCCCGAAGCCCCTTTTCGCGGGCCCGCTCATGGAGGAATTCCGGCTTACGCTGAAACGCAGGAAGTATAAGCCCCGGGAGACGAAAAAAGCAGATCTGAACGGACGGCGCATTCTGCTGGCCGAAGACGTGCAGATCAACGCGGAGATCATGCGGATGGTGCTGGAAGCACGGGGCATGCAGACTGATCTGGCGGAAAACGGCAGGATCGCTGTTGATACTTTTGCCGCCAGCGCGGAAGGCTATTATGACGCGATCCTGATGGATATGCGCATGCCGGAACTGGACGGACTCGGAGCCACCAGGGAGATCCGTGCCATGGACCGCCCGGACGCGGCTTCCATTCCCATCATTGCCCTGACGGCCAATGCGTTTGATGAGGATGTTCAGCGAAGCCTTCAGGCTGGTCTGAATGAGCATCTTTCCAAGCCGGTTCAGCCGGAAATCCTGTATGAGACGCTGGAGCGCCTGATTGTTTCCTGAACTGCGCGGGTGAACAGCCGTACTGTGCGCGGAAGGAACGGTAGAAATAGCTGCTGTTTTCGTAGCCTACCTGTTCCAGGATGCGGTCGGCCGGAAGCGTGGTGTTTGCCAGCAGGTAGGCAGCCTGCTGGATCCGTTTCAGATGAAGAAGATCCCTGAAATTCCGGCCGGTCCTTTTCTTCAGCAGCTTGCTGACGGAATAGACCGGCTGGTGCAGCATATCACAGATCTCCGTCAGTGTGCCGGACTGGTAATGATGTTCAATGTAATCAAGAACGGCGAATACCAGGTCCTGCTCGTATTCCCCCTGGCCTCCCCGCCGGATGGAAAAGGCAAAACGGGACAGATTCATCAGAAGGAGCCCCATGGAAGTCTGGTTGATGCTGTCCATCATGGGGTGTTTCGAAAGGAGTGCCCAGACCATGTTCTCGATCAGGTTCTCCACCGGGAGCAGGTGCCTGGCCTGAATATACAGATAACCTGTGTCCGCGCGTTCGCCTGCCAGGGTGGAGATCAGGAAATCCCGCAGAATATCGGCCTGTTCGATCATGGAGACCGGCCTGTCAAAAAATTCCGGAAGGATGATAAAATTTACCGCGATATCGTCTTTACCCGCAGGCAGGATCTCATGGTACGTATTCTGAGAAAGAAACAGAAGGTCCCCTTCCTGCAGTATGATCCGGGTCTTCCTGTTGATCACATGTGTCGTCTGGCCGGCGCACATGTAGATCATCTCCACATAGTTATGGCGGTGCCTGGGAAAATACGCAAACCGGGTATGGGGGCGGAGCTCGATCAGCTGCCCCTTTTCCAGCAGGTGGCCGCTGTCTATCACAAACTCCGCCTTATTTGTGTAAAGATCCTGTCTGACGCCTTCAGCCCCGTCCAGAAGCGCCTGTTCCTCCGGTGTTATTTTTCTCAGCTGTTCCAGCAGTTCCTCGCGCATGCCTGTCTGCTCCTTTCGCTTCCCTGCTCTGTCATACTGATTTTACCATGCTCTTCCAGAATGTGCAAACCAGGTCCCTGTATAAGGTTTTTGAGAACCTTATTTTTTTTTGCTCCGGCCGATATGATAGAGGCAACATGAAAGAGATACCATGATGCGGCGGAAGGAGGAAGTACGGAATGATGAAGAATCCGATAGACCTGAAAGGATTTATACAGATTGCCATTATTGTTGAGGATATTGACAAGGCACGCCATGAATGGGCGAAGCTCCTGAATGTGCCCGTGCCGGAGATCACAGAGCAGCCGAAACCGGAAGGACCGATCCAGGGACTGACCTACCGGGGACATGAAGCCAGCTATGGTCTGAAGCTTGCCGTCATTGAAGCACCGCAGGGGTTCGTGATCGAACTGCATGAACTGACTGACGAATACGACAGCACCTTCCGTGAATTCGTGAAAGAGCACGGGTACGGGGTCCATCATCTGGGCTTCGCGGTAGGCGACAGAAGAGACGCGGTGGTGGAGGAACTGGAGCAGATGGGGTATGAGATGCGGACAGTAGGTTTCTACCCGGGCGGAAGCTGGACCATCGTGGATGCCGAGAAGAAACTCGGTGTAAATCTTAATATTAAACCCCACATCTGAACAGGCACAGCAGAGGGATCCGGTAGGGGACTGACCGACGGATGCCCTATAGAGCATCTGATAAAAAACAGGGAGGAAGACAGATATGTCAGAGTATTATCTGGCTATTGATATAGGAGCGTCATCCGGAAGACATATCCTGGGGAGTGTTCAGGACGGCCGGATCCAACTGGAGGAGATGTTCCGTTTCGAGAACCGTCAGATCTCGAAAAACGGACACGACTGCTGGGACATGGAAAATCTATGGAACGGAGTCCTTGAAGGGCTGAAAGCCTGCGGGAAAGCCGGCAAGATCCCGAAGACGGTCGCCATTGACACCTGGGCCGTGGACTTTGTCCTTCTTGACAGCGAAGACCGGATGGTAGGGGATCCCGTTGCCTACCGGGACAGCCGCACGGAAGGCGCTGACAGGATCGTTGAGAAAGTGATTACGCCGGAAGAGCTGTATGCACGGACAGGTATACAGAAACAGCCTTTCAATACCATCTATCAGCTGGCGGCTCTGAAAAAAGAACATCCGGAACAGCTGGCGCAGGCGGAGAGCCTGCTGATGATTCCTGATTATCTTCACTTTCTGCTGACGGGGGTAAAAAAGCAGGAATATACCAATGCTACCAGCACCGGCCTGGTAAACGCAGGAGAGAAGACCTGGGACAGGACGGTCATACGGAAACTCGGTTTTCCGGACCGGCTGTTCGGTGAACTCTCCATGCCGGGAACCGTGGTCGGAGGACTCCGGCCGGAGATCCGGCAGGAAACCGGATTTGATACGACGGTAGTCCTGCCGGCTACCCATGATACAGGTTCCGCATTTCTGGCAGTGCCCGCCGAAGATGATAATTCCGTATACCTTTCAAGCGGAACATGGAGCCTGCTGGGCGTTGAGAATACAGAACCGGTCACCTCGGAAGCGTCCCGCCTGATGAACTTTACCAACGAGGGAGGTGCCTGGTACAGGTACCGTTTCCTGAAAAATATCATGGGCCTGTGGATGATCCAGTCCATCAGGCGTGAACTGAACGGTACCGCCTATGTTGCCGGCCAGACCAGCAGATATGCCGGGGATAAGAAATGGAGCTTTCCCGATCTCATCGAAGCCGCGGAAAGTGCTTCGGATTTTTCCTCGGTCGTGGATGCCAATGATGACTGCTTCCTCGCTCCGGACAGCATGATCGATGCCGTGAAGGACTACTGCAGGAGAACCGGTCAGCCGGTGCCGGAAACGGTTGGTGAAGTGATGCAGTGTGTATACCTGAGCCTGGCCCGATGTTATAAAGAAGCCGTGCGGCAGCTGGAGCAGCTGACGGGCAGGACATTTACCGGCATCCATATCGTCGGGGGCGGCTGTCAGGACAGATATCTGAACCGGATGACGGCAGAAGCCACAAAGCTGCCCGTCTATGCAGGCCCTGTTGAAGGGACAGCCATCGGAAACCTGATCATTCAGTTTATTGCCGACGGGCAGTTTGCCGGTCTGCAGGAAGCAAGGAAGGCTGTCCGTGACAGCTTTGAGATGATAAAAGTAGAAGGAGGATCCCATGTTAGTTGAGACAAGAGCAAGAATCGGAGTATTTTCCATCGCGTTAGGGGCATATCTGCCGCAGTTTCCTTCGCTGGTACCGGAATTTGAATCTCAGTATGAGGCGTTCAAGAGGAACATTCCAGAGACGGTGGATCTGATCGACGGCGGGATGGTGACAACGAAAGAGCAGGCGATGGCTGCCGGAGATAAATTCCGTTCGGCAGATGTGGACCTTGTGATCCTACAGCTTCTCACGTATGCTACTTCCTACAACATGCTTCCGGCTGTCCGGGACCTGGATGTGCCTGTGGTGCTGGTGAATGTCCAGAAGAAGAAGGCACCGGACTATGAGAATACGGATATTCCGACCTGGCTCGGAACACTGTATGCCTGCGGAGCCGTGGGTGAGATGGTGGCAGACCTTGAGAGAGCGGGAAAACGCCATGCGGTTATTACCGGTGTTGTGGAAGGCGGAGACCCGCAGGTACAGGCGGAGATCGAAGACTGGTGCCGCGCGGCCCAGGTGCGCCGCAGGTTCCGTGATACAAATCTGGCGCAGATCGGACGGCCGTATCCTGGCATGATGGATCTGTACATTGATGAGACAAATCTGTATCACCGCATGTTCCTGTACACCAAACAGTTTGACTGGGAAAAGATGTGGGCGATTGCCGATCATATGGAAGATGAGTCCCTGATCCGTTCCAAAGCCCGCGATATTCTCGCCACCTTTGATGTGGAAGGCGGAGCGACGGAGGAGACCGTCTGGGAGATGGCCCGCTATGTGGTGGCCTTTGAACAGTGGGTGAAGGAAGAGAAGATCGCTCTGGTCGCTTCCCATTATGACGGATTTGCCCAGGGGAAGGCGGGCGTTCTGGACAGCATGCTGATCCCCGCTTTTTCGATGCTGATCAGGGACGGTGTTGCATGTGCGGTCGAAGGAGATATCAAAGTGGCCATGGCCATGAGCATTCTGAAGACCATTTCCGGCACCGGCCAGCTTTCCGAAATGTACTCCATTGATTTTGAAAAGGACATCTGCATCATCGGACACAGCGGATCGGGTGACGCCGACATTTCCGAAACGAAACCGACCATGAAGATCGTGCCGGTATTCCACGGGAAAACAGGCGGCGGCTATCTGACCCAGTTCTATCCGAAACTGGGCCCGGTCACCTATCTGGGCATCACGCAGGACGCGGACGGACATTATAAATTTGTTGTCGCAGAAGGCATCAACGAGCCTGGCCCCATCTTCACGTTCGGCGATACCAATATGAGGATGAGATTTGCGTGCGGTGCCAGAGAGTTCTGCAACAGATGGAGCGAGGCAGGGCCGACGCACCATATGGCAGCGGCCAGCGGAAGACATATTGACACCATTCTGAAGGTAGCGAAGATCTTCAATATCCCGGTGGATATTATTACAAGATAAGACAGAAGAGGAGAAGAGCGGTTATGAGAGTATTGGACGCATCGTTTGTTCAGGGGTTTATGCGCATGGCGGACGACGGCTGGCAGCAGGGCTGGCATGAGCGCAACGGAGGAAACCTTTCCTACCGTATCCGCCCGGAGGAAATTGAGCAGGTAAAGGAAGAACTGGTTCCGGGTGTCTGGACACCGATCGGAACGACGGTGCCGGCGCTGGCAGGCGAGTATTTTCTTGTGACCGGGTCCGGAAAGTATTTCCGCAATGTCATGACCCGTCCCGAGGATTCCATCTGCATCATCGAGCTGGATGAAAAAGGGGAGAATTACCGTATCTGCTGGGGCCTGACCGGCGGAGGCAGACCGACCAGCGAGCTGCCCAGCCATCTGATGAACCACGAGGTGAAGGTTCTGGCGACAGGCGGAAAACATCGTGTCATCTATCATGCGCATCCGGCAAACACCATTGCGCTTACCTTTGTACTTCCTCTGACGGATGAAGCGTTTACAAGAGAACTGTGGGAGATGGCAACGGAATGCCCGGTCGTCTTTCCGTCCGGCATCGGCGTGGTGCCGTGGATGGTTCCCGGAGGACGCGAGATCGCGGTGGCTACTTCCGAACTGATGAAACAGTATGATGTGGCGATCTGGGCACACCATGGAATGTTCTGTTCGGGCGAGGATTTCGACCTGACCTTCGGCCTGATGCACACGGTGGAAAAGTCCGCGGAGATCCTGGTGAAAGTGCTGTCCATGACAAGCGTCAAGCGGCAGACCATTCTTCCGGATGACTTCCGCAGGCTTGCGGTGGACTTTAAGGTTACCCTTCCGGAAAAATTTCTCTATGAGAAGTAATGCAGAAACGGAAATCCCGGAAACAATATACAGACAGAAACAGAAGAAAAGCGCCGTCAGCCGGCGCTTTCTTCTGTTTCTGCCTGTTCCGGATCTGCCCTCTGCCTGAGCAGATCCAGGATTTTCTGATATACATCAGAATTGGTATCAGAATCCGTATCCGTATCAGAATCTGTATCAGGACCGGAGCCTGTCAGAACGAGTTCGGTTCCGTCGGACAACA
>CACZSG010000006.1 GCA_902783665.1 uncultured Lachnospiraceae bacterium
CCCTGTTACCATTGATCTTCGACAATCATTAGTATACAGGTAAATCCACGTTGCTACAAATGTGAGGTCACTTCATATTATCTCATGCAAGTTCTTCCCTCATCAGGCTGCGCCTGGCTTCCAGTTCGTCCTCGTCGCGGGTCATCTGTTCCAGGTCGATAGAGCCGCTGATCTTTGACAGTTCCTTCAGGGTCTGTCTGTTGCCGTCGATGATGCGGATCTTCTGCAGCCGGGTGATCAGGCTGCCGAGGTCCCTGAAATGATCCATCTCCGCCTGAAGGATGCCTGTTTTTGCCTGCCGTTCAAGGCCGAAGATCTCACGGTCCAGATCGTCTGCTTCTTTCTCCAGTTCTTCCAGACGGCTGATCTCTGCTCTCAGCGCGCGAATGGTTTCTTTTGATTTTTCCCGGTCTGTCTGCAGTGTCAGGATCTGCTCTTCTGTCGGGATAGTCTGCTGGTTGAATCCTCTGATCTTCATCTCTTTCTCCTGCTCCTTTCAGCCTGCTGCAGGCATCTGCATGCCTACCTGCTTCATCCACTTTTCCAGTCTCCTGATCTCGGCCTCCTCCACACTGGGATGGAGGGTCTTCCTGGTCTTGTCGAGGTCTTCCCATGTCAGATACTCTTCCGGGGCCTGCTCTCCCGCCATTTTCTTACGGATGCTCCTGTTTACCGGAAGCTGGCAGGCGCGTTTGATCAGGTTTGCCAGGTCCGCGCAGGAAAACCGGTCGGTCTCCTTTGCCAGAAGTTCTATATCGATGGGCCCGCGGCACGGACGCTCGTCGAGCATCTGCTGCAGGAACTGCCTTCTCACCTTCAGATCCGGGAGAGGAATGTAACAGTGGTTCGGAAGTCTTCCCGGGCGGAGGAAAGCCGGATCGATATCGTAGGGACGGTTGGTCGCGAAGATAACGATGAGGTGTCCGTCAAACTTTTCAAATCCGTCCATCTGCGAAAGCAGTTCCGGCACCAGCCGGTTCATAACGGTGGAGTTGCCTCCTCGCCGGCATGCCAGCGCTTCCGCCTCGTCCAGGAACACCACGGCGTTTTTCGATGCCCTGGCCGCCTCGAACAGCGCGCGTACGTGTTTTTCGGCTTCTCCGAAATATTTTCCCACGATATCCGAACACCTGACGGAGAAAAACGCCATATCCGCCTTGTTGGCGATGGCCCTGGCCAGCATGGTCTTTCCGCTTCCCGGAGGGCCGAACAGCAGCAGTCCGCCGTTGTTCTCGATATGAAACCGTTCGTACAGTTCCCGGTGCAGCAGCGGGTTGATGATCTCATCCATCACGAGCTGCTTTGCCTCATAAAGTCCCGCCACATCTTCGAACGTGACCTGGGGGCGTACACCTTCCGGCACAAATACGCTGCCATCCTCTCCTTCCGCAATGGTGGTTTTCTGATCACTTTTTCCCTGTTTGCGGGCTGTCTCCGCAGCCAGCTGTTTCAGTTCCTTGGACACCGAGATCAGGCGGTCCACGCTTTTTTCGAAATCCGGCTGGTCCTGGGCATCACAGGTCTCGATCAGGTCCATCAGGGCAGCCGCGGCTTTTCCATACAGTTCCGATGCCCTCTGGTACAGAGAGGCAGCTTTCTGGAATTTTCCGTCCCGGTCTGCCGCGGCGGCGCTTTCATCGGCCTGCATGGCTTCCTGCAGGATCTGCAGATAGATTTCATATAATTCTTCCTGGTTCATATTCTCTCCTCCGTCACCCGATCTCAGCAAGCTCTCTTCTCTTTTCCTGCAGCCAGCGGACTTTATCCGTGAGGATCTCTTCCGTCTCTTTCACGGTCTGTTCCTGTGCGGGCTGTTCTTTCATGCCTTCCGCATTCACCTGCATCCGCAGTTCCTTTGCAGTTTCTGCAGTTTCTGCCTTCACTGTCTCCGTCTTTGCAGACTCCGTCAAAGCCTCTGCCGCAGCCGCCTCCTGTCTCTGTCCTTCTGCTTTTTCGTCCTCTTTTTCTTTCAGGATGGCAGCCAGTTCCTGTTCTCCCGTCAGGTTGTATCCGTCTTCCGCCATCAGGGGATCGAAGCCGTCCTGGAACGCCTGCATGCTGTCCTGGACCTGCTCCATGATGACGCTGGTCTGCTGCAGCTTTTCCTGTGCCTTCGCAGCGCCTTCCGTGTCGATCTGTCCGATCACGGTCCGGGAGACATTTTCGCACTCGGTCAGCAGCTTCATCAGGCCGTTCTGTGTCTTTGCCTGCGCATGCATGGTCTCGCAGCGCCGCAGCGTTTCCATGGCCGCCTTGTATGCTTTCTCATTGTTGGCGGCCTCCATTGCCTTGGAAACTGCCGCCGTATGTTCACCGTTCTGTTCCAGCCTGTAGGCTTCGCTGCGGGCTGCCGCCGCATCCCTGCGCATCTTTTCCGCCTGTCTCTTTACATCAGCCATTCTGACACGGTACTGGATCTCTTCCTGCCGTTCTGTTTCCTGGCTCTTCCTATGGGGCAATCCGAACCATCTGAACTTCATCTTTCTTATCCTCCTTCAGTCCTGTCTTTCAAAGGGATCCCGGATCATCTCCCCGGAAGATCCTGTGTCTGTCTGCCGGCCGGTCTCAGCTGGCTCAGCCTGTCCAGCTGCTTATCCGTGTCCTTCAGTATTCTGGTCTGTTTTTCTTTTCTGGTCTGTTCCATGATCCGCTTCAGGTATTTTTCATCTTCCTCGCGGCTGTCTTCCTCACGTCCGTCATCGAACATCTCCAGCACCATCTGGTTCTGTTCCATGATGCTCTGCATCTGTCCGGCCACCACATTCATCTCTGTCTGCATTCGGCAGAGCTGTTCGGGATCCAGGCCAGCCGATACGCTCCCCGCCAGGGATCCGGAGGCTTCCAGAATATCCAGCACCGCCCTGTTCGCCGTCTGCATGCCGTGTGCCGCCTGCAGTGTGGAGCTGATGGCACCGCTGGAAGTCTGGTACTGTTTCAGCTGGCGGACGGAGGAGGCGAGGCGGAGCGCCTGGGCGTGGTCCCCTTCCCGTTCGGCCTGGACCGCCTGCTCCGAATAAGAAGAAATCAGGGCTTTCACCCGTTTCTTTCCGGCTTCCAGTTCACGCATGTTCTGCATGAACCGTATTCTCTCAGCAATCCTCTGCTGCTGTTCTTTCAGTTTTCTCTGTCGTGAAAGCTCCTGTATGGAAATCATATGCATTCTCCTTTCTGGTTATAGAACCGTCCCCGACCGGGGTTTCTCCGTCCTGTTCATAAATTTCCAGAGATTTTTTTATTTCCTCCCTGGAGATGCGGATCCGGTCATCGTCTCTTTGCAGGGTTTCCTGGTCCGGAAGCTGCCGAAGAAGTGCTTCCGTCTGTTCCAGAAGCTGCCGCCTGCGGCGGGTCTGCTCCCCGTTCAGCACTGCTTTGTACACCTTCAGCGACAGCATGAAGCGTTCCGAAAGGATTCCCTCCTGATATTTGTAAAAATTCTCTTCTTCTGTCCGGATCTCGGCCGGGCATCCGGCCAGAACCCGTTCATATACGGGAAGGAACCTGCGGACGGCCCGTATCCTTTCGGCAGCACTCCGGCAGGCCGTCTTTGCCTGTCCGGCATCATCCGGAAGTCTTTCCGGAAGATTTCCCAGAAGTGCCAGAAAAACCAGTCTCCTTAAAAGGCCCGGAAAGCGCCATGCAAAGGTTTCCTGGCCGCAGGCCGCGGCGATCTTCCCCGCAAGGGATTCCATCTCATTTTTCTGTTCCCTTGTATAGGAAGGAAGCATTCCTTCTTCTTCAAGAACCGCAAGTTCTCCGGCAGCTTTTGCCAGGGGCCTGATGCAGTCAAGGCATTCGGTCCTGACAGCTGTGTCTTCAAGCAGCTGCAGGATCTTTTCCATCTCCGCCCGCATGTTCATACCTCCTCGCTGCCCGGGAGACCCGTCCGGCATGGCTGCAGTTTCGTGTGGAGATCAAATCCTTCCAGATCCCAGCCCGCATTCAGCAGTGCCTGCTCCGTCCCTTCCCTGCATCTGCGCCAGAGTTCCGGGGACGAAGGGCCGGACAGACCAGCCTGAGATTCCTTTCTGAAGACCTCCGCCAGAATCCTTCTGACCACCAGAGTCAGAATCTCTTCCGGTTTCAGGCCTTCGCGCAGCTCACTTCCATGGTGAAGGCTGAATCTTTTATAAAGAAGAAGCCGGCAGGTGATATCCGCCCAGCCTCCCAGCATCTCTCCCTCACCAGCCGGGATCATGCCTGCGCCGGCCGCGAAACGGACCTGTTCCGGACAGGGAAGTTCTTTTTTTCCCTCTCCCCATGTATTCAGAAAAGCCGTTGTCTCAATCATTCTCCGCGATCTCCTTAAAATCCTTCAAAATCCGTTCAAAAACACCTGAAATCATATATCTTCACAATGCGATGTCTATTTTCAAAAAAAGGTTTCTATGTTATATTTGAGAGTGGAACCGGCATGTACTCTTTCATATGAAACAAGAGCAATTTCAGAATCCGCGCTTCTCAATATAAGAACAGATTCAGGATCCGGTTTCTCCGCTCCGGATTTTTTATTTTTGAGCGGATATTTTCATGTCAACTTCTGTTATCCATGTATGGAGGACATATGGTAAAGCAGTTTTCCAACGAAGATCTGTACCTGCAGCTGAAACCGCTGTATGAGTCAGGCGACCGTGAACGGTTTGCGGTACTTCTGTGCGAGACCGCCGCACCGGTCATAACCGTCCAGCTGAAAAAATCCGTTTTTTCCATTTATAATTCCGATGACAAGGATGATGCCGCGCAGGACGCGCTGCTCTATCTGCTGGACAAGATCGACGGCTTCATGCAGGATCCCGAAAATGATCCCGGGTCAGACGCGCAGCACCACTATTCTGCGGCGGACAAAAGAGCCTGGCTTCATATGACCGTTTACAACGGCCTGCGGCATTCCTTCGACCGCATCTACAGATCCTTTTCGCGCACGGTCTCCCTGGACCAGGATTCAGGTGACGAGGAACAGAGTCTGCTGGAGCAGCTCTCTTCGAAGGCTCCGGGGCCCGAAGACCAGGTCCTGGTGACAGAAACCTGCGAAGAAGCCTGCCGGGCCTTCTTTTCCTTAAAGAACACGCCGGTGCTTCTTGGATGTGTCGGATATCTGCTGCTTGTGGAAAATCTGACTCATGTCCGTATTCCTCTTGACGAGTATACCGAAATGCTGAACGGCGCCACACTGGCCTGGATCATCGGACAGATGGAAGAACTTCTGAAGACTTTCCGGATGAGCTCATCCGTGCTGGATCCGCTGAAAGCCAGAACCGATGCCGACATGCTGGAACGCCCCATTGAGGGGCTTTCCCCGCAGTCTCTTTCCAACCGGAAGAACAGCATGCTGAAAACACTGCGCGCCGGCATTCAGAAAAAAAAGGAGTAGAATATGGAGAACAGAACACATATTACACCGGAAGAATGGACCGTCCTGCTTGGAAACGGACATCCCGGTAAAAGGGACCTGGCGCCGGAGCTGATGGCACATATCAGCTGCTGCGGGACCTGCAGGGCTTTCTACGAACAGGCGCGCCGGATGAAACAGGTGCTTCGCCAGAGCAGCCGGACGGACCGGACCGGAGAAAAATACGATGCGGACAGCCCGGAATTCCAGGCAGTCGCGTCCGCATCCCCCCTTCAGCCCCGGCAGGAAGAACAGACCGGCAGCATCTGCGTCTGCATCGATACCCTGTCCGGACATCCGGTCTTTGTTCCTTCCACCCTTGAGACAGAAGGAACCGCCCGGAAATACGCGCTGGATTTTGAGGAGAACGACACCGTGCTCCAGGATGATGAGGAAGAGCTGATCCTGCGTCTTGAGCAGGACCATCTGGCTGTTTCGTTTCAGGATAACGGAACAAGGCTCAGCTGCCGGTTCCTTGAAGAAGACAGCCCGGCAGAAGTTCCTGCCCCCGACGGCTCACTTTCCCTGCCTCTTCCCGAGGCACCTTTCCTGACGCTGGAACTGTTATTTGAAGAAACAGGAGCCTGAAAATGAGAATCGGTCCTTTTGAACTGGATCTTACCTTCAATACCGGGTTTACACTGGCAGAAGTCGCTGCAGGACAGGCACGTCTTCTGAGACAGGTGCGGGTCAGGAATGTGCGCGGCAGCAGTTCCGACTGGCTGAAGCTGACTGCGGAAGCAGGCGGAAGAAAGATCAGACAGCGCTCTGTACGCAATCTGGAGATCGGGGATCTGGAGAGAGCAGAACAGATTGAGAAAAAACTGATGGAGACACTGCTGCTTCCTGCGGATTTTCCGACGGGGGTCTGCACCGGTGAGCTGGCCGTGGACGACGCCGCCGGAAGAAACGTTTTCTCCTTCACCTTTGAAGTTTATCCGCGGGATGTGATCCCTGTCGATTTTGCCCGCGCACACTACCTTGCTTCCTACATCAGTGAATCGGACCGGCTTCGCTCCTTTGCCTCGGACGCCCTTGCGGGCAGTCCCACCGCGGGTCCTGCCGAAACCTGCGGCGCTTTGTTCAGGGCCCTTCTGCAGAAGCATCCTTCCTATCAGCCCCCGGTCACGGCCAGGTATCCGGACTGCCAGAAGATCTCAGATCCGGAATATGTCCTGGAATACGGCGGCAGCTGCGCGGATCTGAGCCTTTTGATGGCTTCCCTGCTGTGGGTGCGCGGACTCTCTCCCGTCCTTATTCTTTTCCCGGACCATATGTCGGCCGGGTGCATGCTACGGGAGAACGGCGAATCCTTTGAGACCTGTTCCGACAGGGTGCGAATTATCCGGATGATCCAGGAAAAGGATCTTCTGCTCCCCGAAATGACCGATGTATGTACCGGAGGGACTGACAGCGCGGCTGTCTCCGCCGCCGGTATGCTGGACAGACTGCAGAACGGGAACCGCCCCTGCATTCTGATCCACATCCGCAATGTGCTGCGCAGCGGCCATGCCGCCAGCCTGCCGGAGATCCGGAAAATGATGTCTGTGTGTCCGGTCTGTGGGTTTCC
>CACZSG010000007.1 GCA_902783665.1 uncultured Lachnospiraceae bacterium
CAAAGGTCACTTCATAACAGTCAGAGGGACGTTCACCAGTGACTCATTTTGCCTGACAAGTAAGCATAACAGATTGGTTTCACCAAAATGAGTCACTGGTGAACGTCCCTCTGACTCATGATGAATATGAAGAAATGACAAGAAAAACAATTATTACAGAATGGGTCAGGATTGCGGCCGGCCTGCTGGTATTTGCTTTTGGCGTGCACCTGACCATTTTTGCGAACATAGGACTGGCACCCTGGGACTGCCTCGGTATGGGCATCGCGAACCATACGCCCCTCAATTACGGCCTGTCCATGACGGTGATCGCCGTGGCAGTGCTGCTGACAGACGTTCTGGTGCTGAAGGAGAAGATCGGGTTCGGCACCATCATTGACGCGCTGCTGACGGGCAACTTTGTGCAGATGTTCAATTCGCTGAATCCGTTTCCGCTGAACCGCGGCATATGGACCGGGATCGGGATCATGGTGACAGGGTTTGTCTTCATGGCCATTGGCATGTGGATCTACATGAGTGCCCAGCAATGCTGCGGGCCAAGGGATGCCATGCTGGTAGGTCTTGGAAAGAGGATGCCGAAGGTGCCCATAGGGCTTGTCGCATGTATGCAGTGGATGATCGTCCTGGCAGTCGGCGCGGCCCTTGGCGGACCGGTGGGCATCGGCACCCTGATCAGCACCTTCGGCGCAGGGTCGGTGATGCAGCTGGTCTACAACGTGATCCGGTTTGATCCGCGGAAATTAAAACATAAAGGCGTGGGCGAAGTAGCCGCAGCGCTGATAAAATGAGTCAGAGGGACGTTCACCTTGACTCATAGGTGTGGGACAATAGGGACGTTCGCCTCTGTCCCATTAAAGGATTCGGGCCGGAATTTTTCCGGCCGTCACTTTAATGGGACAGAGGCGAACGTCCCTATTGTCCCACCCTTATGAGTCAAGGTGAACGTCCCTCTGACTCATTTCTTCCGAAACAGGTTGAACACTGTTAAAGTTTTCGCTATATTGAGTAGAGAAGCCCCTGGCTGCCCGGAAGTTTTCATAACGCTGTTTTTTAAGGGACGCCAGCGGAGAATCTTGTTTTCGCTGCTCCGGATTCTTCCTGAAAGGAGAACTGTATGATGACGAAACTTGCACTTGGCGGTGTGCTGCAGGCTTCCCCGATCGCGCTGGGATGCATGCGCATGGCTGCCCTGGATGAATCTTCCGCCGACAAGGTGGTGCATACGGCACTTGAAAACGGGATCGACTTTTTTGACCATGCGGATATTTACGGCGGCGGCCGGTCGGAAGAACTGTTCGGCCAGGTGCTGAAAAACAATCCCGGGCTTCGCGAGAAGATCGTGCTGCAGAGTAAATGCGGCATCTGCAAAGGGTTTTATGATGCCTCAAAGGAACATATCCTGGAGGCTGCGGACGGCATTCTGAAGCGGCTGGGCGTGGAATATCTGGATACGCTGCTGCTGCACCGCCCGGATGCCCTGATGGAGCCGGAAGAGGTGGCCGAAGCGTTCGAGACGCTGCACCGTACCGGAAAGGTGCGCTATTTCGGCGTCAGCAATGAGAATGCGGGACAGATCGAACTGCTGCAGCAGGCGGTGCCGCAGAAACTGATCATCAACCAGCTTCAGTTCAGCATGGCCCATACAGGGTTGGTGGACGAAGGCATCAACGTGAATGTGCACTCCGACCATGCGGTCATGCGGGATGGAAGCGTTCTGAACTACTGCCGGCTTCACGGCATTTCAGTGCAGGCGTGGTCACCCTTCCAGTATGGCATGTTCGAGGGCGTTTTCATGGGGTCGGACAAGTATCCGAAGCTGAACGAAGAGATCCGGAAGACCGCAGAAGCACACGGCGTGACGGATTCCGCCATTGCCGTGGCCTGGATCCTGCGGCATCCCGCGAAGATCCAGACCATCATCGGAAGCATGAATCCGGAGCGCATCGCGGACATCGCGAAGGCTGCGGATGTGAAGCTTTCCAGGCAGGAATGGTACGGGCTGTATCTGGCGGCGGGGAATCCGCTTCCGTAATAATAAAAATTCAGCCGGAAACCGGCTGTTGCAGAAACGCGAAGGCAGCAGAAAATCCCGCCGTCCGGCAATTTACTGCGGCTGCAGCTGACGAATAGAGCTTTAAAGACGCTGCGTTGGATCGTCGGATGAAGAAATACCCGGTGGAATGCAACAGGAGGAAGTCTCTCATGAAAAAAATCGGATTGATCTCGGACACCCACGGGCTGCTTCGCCCGGAAGTGCTGCAGGCCCTGGAGGGATGCGACGCCATCCTTCACGGGGGAGACATCAACACACAGGAGATCCTGGACCGCCTGGCGCAGATTTCCCCGGTTTATGCGGTGAGAGGGAACAATGACAAGGAATGGGCGGAGCATCTTCCGCAGTTCCTTGACTTTTCGCTGTTCGGCCTTCGCGTCTTCATGACGCATAAAAAGAAGGATCTGCCGAAGGACCTGTCGACCTGGGATCTGGTACTTTACGGACATTCCCACAAGTATGAGGAGAAGAGAGAGGGAAGTACTTTTCTGATCAATCCGGGCAGCTGCGGGCCCAGGCGGTTCAATCAGGAGATCACATTTGCGCTGCTGGAGCTGCTGGACGAAGGAGGATCCTTCGAGGCCCGGCGCATGGACATCGCGCATGCGAAGAGACCGGAGCTGTCCCTGGAACAGGTGCGCACGCAGGATGTGGAAAAAGTGATGCGGGCCGTGAAAAAAGGCCGGTCCGTGCAGCAGATCGCAGCGGAGACAGGCCTTCAGGAGGCACTGGCGGAACAGATCTGCCGGCTCTACCTGACCCATCCGGGCGTGGACGCGGATGGAATTATGAAGAAAATGGGGTTATGACTCATTGATAAAACCTTAAAAATGGGACAAAGGCGAACGTCCCCCTGTCCCAACTGAAAGGAAACTTAGAGATGGAAAACAGACTGTACTATGGCGGCGACTATAATCCGGACCAGTGGATGGACCAGCCGCAGATCCTGGCGGAGGATATCCGTTTAATGAAACAGGCCCACGTGAACCTGGTGTCCCTGGGCATTTTCTCCTGGGCGAAGCTGGAGCCGGAGGAGGGCTGGTACGACTTTGACTGGATGGAAGAGGTGATCGACCGCCTCTATTCAAACGGCATTTCGGTGAACCTGGCGACCCCGTCTGGAGCGAGGCCCCACTGGCTGGCGGACAAGTATCCGGAGGTACTGCGCGTGGACGAACTGCGCCGGCGCCAGCTGTTCGGGACCAGGCACAATCACTGCTTTACCTCCCCTGTGTACCGGGAAAAGGTGAGGCAGATGAACGCGGCGCTTGCCGAGCGGTTCGACCATCATCCGGGCGTGGTGATGTGGCATATTTCCAATGAGTATGGCGGTGAATGCCACTGCCCGCTCTGCCAGCAGGCCTTCCGCGGCTGGCTGCAGGAAAAATACGGCAGTCTGGAGGAACTGAACCGGGCCTGGAATACGGCCTTCTGGAGCCATACGTACCAGTCCTTCGACCAGATCGAGAGCCCGTCGCCCATCGGAGAGTCTTCCATTCAGGGTCTGACGCTGGACTGGAGACGGTTCGTCAGCCATCAGACGACGGACTTCTGCCGGGCGGAGATCCGGGCGCTGCGCGATGCAGGCGCAAAGAAGCCTGTCACCACAAACCTGATGTACTATTATCACGATATCAACTACCACGAGCTGGCACAGGAACTGGACGTGGCTTCCTGGGACAACTATCCCATCTGGCACAAACAGGCGAAGAGCGAGACAGCCCTGGATTCCGGCATGATGCACGACATCATCCGATCCTTGAAGAAAGCGCCCTTCCTTCTGATGGAATCGTGTCCGGGCCCCACCAACTGGCAAAGTGTGAGCAAGCTGAAACGCCCCGGCATGCTGGAGGCGGCTTCGCTGCAGGCCATCGCCCACGGGTCGGACAGCGTTCTCTATTTCCAGATCCGCCAGTCACCCGGTGGATTTGAAAAATTCCACGGTGCCCTGATCAGCCACTACGGCGGGGATGACGACCGCACCTATCAGGAATGCGTGGAGGTCGGCGACGATCTGAAGCAGCTGGCGCAGGTTTCGGGTGCCAGGACGGAAGCTCCGGTGGCGGTGATCTACGACTGGGAAAACCTGTGGGCCATGGAAGGCTCCATGGGGCCCAGAAATCAGGGCATGTACTATAAAGAAGCGGTCCTGAAATCCTACAAAGCCTTCCGCAGGCAGGGCCTGAATGTGGATATGATCGACATGACCCAGCCGCTGGACAGCTATCGTGTGGTGGCAGCTCCCATGCTGTACATGTTCCGGGACGGATTCGAAGACCGGGCGAAAGCCTTCGTAAAGAACGGCGGAACATTGATCCTCACCTACTGGAGCGGCGTGGTGGATGAAAACGACCGCTGCGTTCTGGGCGGAACGCCCGGCGGTCTGATGGATGTGATGGGCCTTCGCAGCACGGAGATCGATGCTCTGTACGACTGGGAAAAGAACACCCTGATCCCGGCGGATCCCTCTGCAGGAGACCGCTGCTACGAGTGCAGCGTGCTCTGCCAGCTGGTAAAGACCACCACCGCAAAGACCCTCTTCACCTATGGGAAGGAATTCTATGCCGGAACGCCCGCGCTGACGGTAAACTCCTTCGGAGAAGGGAAGGCCTACTATGTCTGCGCCGACGCGGAGCAGGATTTCTATACGGATCTGTACCGGAAGATCGTCCTGGAAGCCGGGGTCGCGCTGCCGTTTGAAGAGCAGCTCCCGGAAGGCATCGAAGTGAACTGCCGGCATAATGAAAACGGAACATTCATGTTTATTCAGAATTTCGGGAAACAGCGTTTCTCCATCCCCTCACTGCCCGGCTGGGAAGCTGTATTCGGCAGTATGGAGGATGAACTGTCTCCCCTGGGAACTGCAGTACTGAGAATGAGTTGACCCGCCAGTGAGTCAGAGGGACGTTCACCGCGACTCATTCGGGCCGGCGGGGCAGCGCTGCTGACCCGCCCGTGCCGGAATGAGTCACGGTGAACGTCCCTCCTGACTCACTTGGACCCCGAAAAAATGGGACAAAGGCGAACGTCCCCCTGTCCCAAAAGAAAGGAGCAGACATGAGATTCGGCATTAATTTATTCGGCGTCTGGAAGGAACTTGAAAAGGATCCGGCTGCTTTCTGCCGGAAGGTGCGCGCGTTCGGCTACCGGTACCTGGAGCCGTGCATTGTGCTTGGAAAGCGGGCAGAGGGAATGCCAGAGCAGTTTATTGATGAGGATACGCTGGCGGCACTGGCCGAAACGGCAAAAGAGGCAGGGCTTACCATCGAGGCGGCCCATGCGGCTATTCCGGATGAGACGAAGGCGCCGGAGCTTCTGCAGCATTTTGCGAAGACCTACGGCATCCGCCAGTTCGTGTTCGGTGTTCCGGCGGAACTGACGGAAGAAGGTGCGGCAGCCTATGCGGACAAGCTGGTCTCCTGGGCCGAAGCAGCAGGTCAGGCAGGCGCGGAGCTGCTGCTGCACAACGGCGGAGCAGACGTTGCTGCCCGCATCGGCGGCATGTCTGTCTACGAGTATGTGCTGCACCGCTGCGGCGGCAAGGTGTTCGCGGAGCCGGATGCAGGCTGGATGATGTACGGAAACGGAGACGGCGAAGGCGGGGAGGATCCGGAAGCCTTCCTGTGGCGCAACAAAGACTACATTCACGCGTTCCACTATAAAGATTTTGCCGAAAATCCCGACGGGACCTGGCGGCACTGCGAGATCGGCACCGGAGTGGTGGATATGGTTGCCATGTTCCAGTTCTCACGCGCTGCGGAAGTGGTGCAGTACGCGGACCAGGATGTCTTTGCGGATGTGATGGGTGAGCTGGAGTCCGTGGGAAAAAGACTGCAGCGCATGCAGGACGTGCGGGACAACAGCCGCAGCATTCTGTGCATCTTCAATACGGAGACAGGGACAAAAGAAGTGCTGCGCACCTTCGACCATGTGATCGAAGCGCCGAACTGGCTGAAGGACGGCGACACCCTCATATACAATGCGGATGGAAAGATTTTCCGCTACAGTATTTCCCGCGATGAGGAGACCCAGGTGGATACAGGCTTCTGCGTCCACTGCAACAACGACCATGTGCTTTCACCGGACGAGACGGAGATCGCGGTGAGTCATCACGGGGAAAACGGCATTTCCGCCATCTACCGTATTCCGCTTGCAGGCGGAGAACCTGTGCGGATCACCGGAACCGACATGCACAGTTTCCTGCACGGGTGGTCCCCGGACGGAAAGGAACTGGCCTTCTGCGGTTTCCGTATGAAGGACGGCGCCATGAAAGTGGATGTGATCACTGTTCCGGCAGACGGAGGGGAGGAGAAAAATCTCACCGGCGGCTGCAGCTTCAACGACGGTCCGGAGTATGCCCCTGACGGAAAGAAAGTCTGGTTCATAAGCACCAGAAGCGGCCTGATGCAGGTGTGGAAGATGAACCGGGACGGAAGCTGCCCGGAACAGATGACCTTCGAGGATCAGAACAACTGGTTCGGCCATGTTTCCCCGGACGGGAAAAAAGTCGTGAACATCTCCTACAGCAAGGATGGCCTGGACCCGAACCAGCACCTGCCGAACATGGATGTTTCGCTGTGGCTGATGAACGAAGATGGTACGGACCGGAAGAAGATCCTGGACTTCTTTGGCGGCCAGGGTTCCATTAACGTGAACTCCTGGGCACCGGACAGCAGAAGATTTGCCTATGTAGAGTATGAACTGCTGCATAAATAAGTGGGACAGAGGCGAACGTCCCTCTGACTCATACGGAGGTTATTGATATGGAAAAAAGTTTTGATCTGATCTGCACCGGGATGGCCCTGGTGGACTCTCTGATTAAGGGATTTGATCCGGAACCGATTTCTGCCGCGGGGTTCAGGGCGGTATCCGGAACGCTGAGCGTGGGAGGCGAGGCGGTCAATGAATCGATGGCCGCGGCGAAGCTGGGCGTGAAGACGGGTATTTTCTGCTCCCTGGGGCAGGATGAAGCCGGCGATATGATCGTAGGCGCGCTGGAAAGGAACGGGGTGGACACCAGCCTGGTCCTGCGCGGTGAGGACCACGCGACGCCGGTCACGACCATGTTCGTGAACGACGACGGAAGCCGGAAATCCATTACGAACACGGCACACCGCCACAATTTCCACCCGGAACGCCATCCGGAGCGCTTTACGGATTCCCGTGCGCTGATCGTCGGGTCCCTGTTCCGCGCACCCTTCGATGACGCGCAGATCATCTATGAGGTTCTTGCGGCCGCGAAGAAGGCCGGGCAGATTATTTTCGCGGACACCAAGCTGCCGAATTTCCGCTTCCTGACCCTGCAGGATATCCGCGAGTCTCTGCCGCTGATCGACTACATTACGCCCAACGAAGACGAGGCGCGTTATTACACAAAAAAAGAGACGCCGGAGGATATGGCCGGAGTCTTCCTGGATTATGGTGTGAAAAATGTCATCGTGAAGCTGGGGGCGAAGGGGTGCTATTTCCGGAATGAAGAGACATCCCTGTTCCTGCCGCCCATGGACATCCAGGCCGTGGATGCCACGGGAGCGGGAGACAACTTTGTGGCCGGCTTTGCCACCGAGATTCTGAGGGGAAGCACGCAGGAGGAAGCGCTGCGCTTCGGAAATGCCTGCGGTGCCATCTGCACCACGGCTGTCGGCGCGGGAACGGCGCTGAAGAACCGGGCGCAGGTGGAAAGTCTGCTGAAGAAAGAATAAACACGGTTTGCCGGAACAATCAGAATTTACTCTTTCTCATGCTGCCGGATCTGAAGCACCTGCCTGAAAAGGAGCTCGTTTCCCATCACCACCAGGCACAGGTTCTCCCGTGTCCGGGAAAGGCATTCATAGAGAAATCTCAGACGGGCTTCTTCATCGTTCTTTACGTGAAGATGACTGGATTCATCGTAGAAATACTCTTCGTCCAGTACGAGGAGTATTTTTTCGTATTCAAGGGCGATGACCGATGCCGTGGCGTCTGCCCCCGCATCCGGCCGGATCCACTGGTAGCCGCGGTCCGTGTAGTAGCGGATCAGCGGTGAAAGTTCCCGGCGGGTCCCGGCGAAGACAATGTCGATGCAGCTGTAGTCGGGCGTGCCGGCGCGGTCCTTCAGGCAGAAGAGCGTGTGAAGGAAGGAGTAGACCGGCCGGTTGATCCGGATGTTTCCTGTGAAGGCAAGGGAAAGAGTGCTGCTGCGCTCGATCAGGGCGGCAGAAGAAGAAACCGGCGGAAAACCCCGGCGTTCATCTTCGTCTGCATAAAGCATGGTGCTGACCAGCTGGTGCGGGTCGTAGGCGCAGATGACCGGGATATGCGCGGCCCACGCCAGGGAAAACAGATGCTCCAGCACAGGCAGCGGCACATGGTCCGCCTCGTCCGCCAGCAGACAGCTGTATTCCTCGAAGGAGGCATCCTCCGGAAGGTCGTCCGCAGAAAGAATATCCACATTTTTCAGCCTTTCGTCCAGCAGCCGGTGCCCTCTGCGAAGCGGCCCCGCGTGGACGATGAGCACCCGGTTCTTCCTGGAAAGGGCAAGGGCCAGGTCGAACAGCAGCAGGGTCTTGCCGGTGCCGCCGCTTCCGGTGATGCTGACAACGGGCAGGGGCTGTTCCGAAAGATGCTCCAGGATCCTCCGCCTGAAGTCGAACTGCTGATTAGTGAGAAAATACTGGCCCTGCAGGAATTTTTCCGGCATGGAGACCGGGGAGATCAGGTAGTCGGAGGAGCGGAAGAAGCGGTCGATCCCCTCCGCCAGAGGCGTCTGCAGAGCCGGCCGCAGAAGGATCCTGACCAGGTCTTCGGCGGGGCAGGAATGAAAATAGCCCTTTTCGTTCAGGCTGTAGAGTGTGCCCGTATCCATCACGTAGGTGAAGGAATAGATGGTGCCGGAGGCGTGGGAGAGATAGTAGCGGTTCTGTTCCAG
>CACZSG010000008.1 GCA_902783665.1 uncultured Lachnospiraceae bacterium
ACAGAGAAACCTGAAAAGGAAATGTTACTGCAAGCTTTTTCGTATGCGGTACAGACAGACCAGACACATGACGATCTGGACCGCGGATGAACACGGCGTCGCCAGCCCGATCCGGAAGAGAGAGACCGGACGGAGCCTGCTCATCAGGTAGGATACCGGGATGCGGATCAGAAAGGCACTGACGATGCCCTGCACCATGACGAACCGGGTCATGCCCAGGCCGTTATAAAAGCCGATGAACACAAAGAAGACCGCTGTCAGCAGACAGTCAATGGCATACGCTTTCAGGTAATCCGCACCTGCCAGGACCACTTCCGGGTCGTTGGAGAACAGAGAGCAGAGCAGATCCCCGCGATAGAAATTCAGAACAAACATCACGATACCGGCACACATGGAAAGGCCTATCCCGATCAGGAGGGCCTTTTTTGCGCGGTTCTGACGGCCGGCACCCATGTTCTGGGCGGTGAAAGCCGCCATGGACTGCATGAAGGAGCTGGGGACCAGCATGATGAATCCGCATACTTTTTCCGCGACGCCGATGCCGGCAGAAGCGATCAGGCCAAGGGAGTTGACGATGGACTGTATGACCATGAAAGAGATTCCCACCAGCAGGTCAGAGAGCGCCAGCGGCAGGCCCAGCCGGATGATGCGGGCACAGATGTCCGGTCGGAAACGGATCATGTTCACATGGAAGGCGAAGGGCAGCCGGCGGCGCGAGATCAGGAACAGACTGAGCAGAACACTGACAGCCTGTGCGCCAACGGTGGCTATGGCAGCGCCGGCCGCGCCCAGATGGCAGACTGAGACCAGGAACAGGTCGCCTGCAATATTGAACAGGCAGGCGATGGCCACGGCCATCAGCGGTGTTCTGGAATCCCCGATTCCGCGGAAGATGCTTCCCAGCAGATTGTAGGAGATGATGACCAGAACGCCGCTGCCGCAGATGCGCACGTAGGCAGCTGTTTTGTCAAATGCTTCCGCAGGGGCGTGCATCAGCACGGCCAGAGGCCTGGTGAATATGGTGAGGACTGCCGTCATGACCAGCCCGAGAAGGGCAAACAGGACGATGCCCGCTCCGATGGTATGACCGGCTTTCTCCGTCTCCTTCCGCCCGATCTGCTGGCCGAGAAGCACCGTGATGCCCATGGCGAAGCTGGAAAGCGGATTGGTCAGCGTCATCATAATGTTGGAACCGGTGGCGACAGCCGAAACATCCGCTGAAGAGGCGAAGCGGCCGACCACCATCAGGTCCACCGCGCCGTACATGGCCTGAAGCAGAAGCGCGAAAAGGACAGGGATGGAAAACCGTATCAGCGGCAGCAGGATCGGACCTTCCGTAAAATCGTTCAGTTTGATTGCTCCTGTGTTTTCCATATGTTTTTCCTTTCTGAAAGCGTATCAGTTTATAAGCGTGATTCTTTGTATCCACAGAGGGCGGAAAATGTCTGTCCACACTTCAAAATGCGTATTCTAAAGCATTTGCCAAAAAGAGTCAAGAGAATTATAATGACCTTAAATCATCAGGCAGAAACTGTTATGCAGGAGGGATTACATAATGGATAAGAACAGACCTACCGGAAGGGAGAAAAATGTAACCGGGCAGGGGAAGGGTGTCCATCGCCGGGGTGAAGGCACCGGAAACGGCCCGGTCGGAAGCGGGACGAGTCTGGGCCAGCGGCCTTCTCAGGGAGGCGGCCGGGGCAGCCAGTTCGAGGGACCCGGAAACGGAAGAAATACACAGAGGGGTTCCGGCGGCGGAAGAAGCCCGCTGACCCTGATCATCATTCTGGCAGTTCTGCTGCTGGGCGGTGGAGGCGGCCTCGGAAATCTGTTCGGCCTGTTCGGCGGGGATGACAGCAGCTATACGGGCAGCTACAGTTCCACGGGCACAACGGGCAACACTTCGAGCGGGACAGGAAACTCTGGCTACAGCAGTACCACTTCCGGAAACAATACCTCCGGAAACACGGGCAGTACATCATCCGGAAATACCAGCTCCGGGAATACGTCATCCGGAAGCACGAACTCCGGGAACACGTCGTCCGGAAACACCAGTTCCGGAAGCACGAACTCCGGGAATACGTCATCCGGGAACACCGGGTCCGGCAGCACCGGCTCCGGGAATACTTCTTCCGGCAGCGCATCATCCGGCAGCAGTGCCTTTGGCGGCGGAAGTGCGGCAGACCAGTATTCGGATTTCCAGAATTATCTGGACCTGCTGTTCGGCGGTTCCTCCGGATTCGGAAGCACCGGCAATGCCGACAGCTACTGGAGTGATTACAGCGACGATTACTATGGCACGCAGTCTTCTTCAGGAAACAGCGGCCAGACGTCCGGCAGTACCTCCGGGCAGTCCGCAGGCACCGCTTCATCTTCAGGAAGCAGTGCTTCGGGAAGCAGTTCTTCGTCCGCTTCAGCATCCCATACATCCACCATCGGCGTGGAAGGAAAGCTGAACCGCACGGTCTCTCCGAAAGCACGTGAAAAATACACGACGCTGAAAGGTAACGGAAAAGACAAGATCACGCTGATGGTCTATATCTGCGGAACAGACCTGGAATCCCAGAGCGGGATGGCTACCAGGGACCTGCAGGAAATGACCAAGGCAAGTATTTCCGATAAGATCAACCTGCTTGTTTATACCGGCGGGTGCAAACGCTGGCAGAATAATGTGATCAGCAGCAGCGTGAACCAGATCTACCAGGTGAAGAACGGCGGACTGGTCTGTCTGGAGAAAAATGCGGGCACCGGTGCCATGACAAGCCCGGAGACCCTTACTTCCTTTATTAATTACAGTACGAAAAACTTCCCCGCAGACCGTTACGGGCTGATCTTCTGGGACCATGGCGGCGGTTCGCTCTCAGGGTACGGTTATGACCAGAAAAACCCGCGCAGCGGATCCATGGCACTCTCCTCCATAGGAAAGGCGCTGAAGGCTGCAGGACAGAAGTACGATTTCATCGGGTTCGACTGCTGTCTGATGGCAACCATGGAAAACGCGAAGATGCTGGCGGATTACGCAGACTACATGATCGCTTCCGAAGAGACGGAGCCGGGTATCGGCTGGTATTACACCAACTGGCTGACGGCCCTTTCGCAGAACACGTCGCTGAGTACGCTGGATATCGGGCAGAAGATCGTGGACGATTTTGTGGACACCTGTGCCAGACAGTGCCGCGGCCAGTCGGCCACGCTGTCGGTGGTGGACCTGGCGGAACTTTCCCAGACAATGCCCGCGGATCTTTCCGCGTTTTCCCAGGATGTCCTCTCGAAGATCCGCGAGGGAGAATACAAGACGGTCTCCTCCGCGAGGAACGGAGCACGGGAATTCGCCCAGTCTTCCTCCATCGACCAGATCGACTTTATCGACTTTGCCCTGAAGATGGGAAGCGAAGAAGGACAGGCGCTGGCTGAGGTCCTGGCGGATGCCGTGAAGTACAACCGTACCTCCAGCAATATGACAAGGGCCTATGGCCTTTCCGTCTACTTCCCGTACAAGAAGATGTCCTCCGTCAACACGGCGGTGGCAGCCTACGACGCGCTGGATATGGATGAAGACTTTGCGGACTGCATCCGTGAATTTGCTTCCCTGGAGCTTGGCGGCCAGGCGGCTTCCGGCGCCAGCGGTTCCCCGCTTGAGACACTGCTTGGAGGACTTTTCTCCGGCGGTTCCTTCAGCGGCGGTTCCTATGGCGGCAGTTCGTATGGCGG
>CACZSG010000009.1 GCA_902783665.1 uncultured Lachnospiraceae bacterium
CACGCTGGGAATGGTTCCCACATTCTTTGCCACCTGTGCAGCCTGGCCGCTCGAAAGAAAGTTGATCTGCTGGATCATCCGGTTCAGCAGGTTCTGAAATGTATACAATTCTGTTTTGGTAATATAGTATAGGCCATTCGTCCAGTCATTCCAGTAGGCCAGCGCTGTGAGGACGCCGATGGTTACCAGAATCGGTTTGGACATGGGAATGACGATCTTCAAAAAGGCGAAGAACTCTCCGCAGCCGTCCACTTTGGCCGACTCGATTACTTCCTGCGGGATCGAACTGACGAAATAGTTCCGTACGATCATGACATAGAACCCGCTCATCAGCAGGTTCGGGATCAGATAGGCGAAAATCGTATTTTTGATCTTTATGACCGTAGACCAGAGCATGTACTGGGATACCAGGCCTCCGTTGAACAGCATGGTAAAAAATATAAAAAATGAAAACAGTTTCCGATACCTGAAATTCGGCCGGGACAGCGGATAGGCCATCGTTGTTGTCAGGATGAGGGAGACAGTCGTCCCGATCACCGTGACCAGCAGGGAATAACCGTAAGATTTTATGATCATGCCTGAACTTCTGAAAATGTAGTCATACGCTGCCAGGCTCCACTTTTCCGGGAAAAAGCTGTACCCGTTCACCAGAAGTGTTTTTTCTTCCGTAAGAGAAGAAACCAGCATCAGCAGAAAAGGGATCAGGATCAGAAGACACACCATGGTCAGCATGATGACGGCAAAGATCTGAACCCCGTCCGGCCGGCGTTTCTTTTTGGTTCGCTCCATCCTCTCACCTCCCTAAAACAGCGCACTGTCCGGATCGATCCGGCGCACCACCAGATTGCTGGCAAGCACCACGGCAAAGCCGACAAACGACTGGTAGAACGAAGCGGCAGACGCCATGCCGAGATTGCTCACGTTGCTAAGCCCCCGGTAAACATAGGTATCGATCGTCTGCGTTACCCCGAACAGAGGGCCGGAATTCATAGGCAGCTGATAAAACAGGCCAAAATCAGAGTAGAAGATTTTCCCGACCATCAAAAGGCCAAGAGTGATCATTGCCGGACGCATCAGGGGAAGCGTGATGTAGAAGATCTGCCTGATCCGTGATGCTCCATCCACCATGGCCGCGTCATAAAGCGAAGGGTCGATCCCCACCACAGAAGCCAGAAACAGGATGGTGTTATATCCAATGTTCTTCCAGGCCTGGACAAATACAATGATAAACGGCCAGTAACCTGCTTTGGAATACCACGAAATCTTGTCCCGTCCCAGATTTTTCAGAATGGTCAGGTTGATAAAGCCATTATCGCTGGACAGAAAGGCAAAAGCCATATAAGAGACGATGACCATGGAGATGATCTGCGGCATCAGGAGAATGGTCTGATAGCTTTTTTTAAGCACCTTATTCCGGATTTCATTCAGCAGGATCGCAAATGTGACACCCAAGATGATGTTCAAAGCGATGAATACCAGATTGTACAGCAGCGTATTGCGGGTCATGACCCATGCTTCCTTTGTTTTGAACAGAAACTCAAAATTGGAAAGCCCCACCCAGTCGCTGCGGAAAATACCTTTCTTGAAATTGATCCTTTTAAAGGCGATGAACAGTCCGCCCATCGGCGCGTAATTGTTGATTAAAAGATAAATGCTGCCCGGAAGCAGCATTCCCAACAAAGCAAGGTCGCTCTTTCTGATATGATTCTTCTTCACAACGGCCGCCTTTCATCTCCGGCTCCTGTTTGGGAGCCGGAGAAACTGGTCTTATTCCTTACTCTTTTTCAGCCAGCCAGGCATCCAGCTGACGCTGTTTTTCGGCTATAAATTCATCCACGCCCGCGTCTTCCAGTGCCTGCAGGAAATTCGGAAGCTCCGTTTCCGGATCCAGGATACCGAATTCGAGGCCTTCCTGGTACTGCTGCAGCACATTCTGGATGGCGGCATACTGAGCGGATACATTCGTGGTATCAAACAGGAAACCCAGCGTCCTGGTGCTCTTACCGGATTTCGTAAACTCCAGGGCCTTCTGTACGGCGCCTTCTTCGTTGCCGGCCGTCTCGGTACTCACGAAATAGTTGCCCCAGATCATGGGCTGGCTGGTGCCGCAGGAAGCAAAGAAAGAACTGTCTTCCTTTCCGGTGATGAACCCGTCCACAAGATCCCAGTCAACGCCTTCGACACCATAGTACAGCGTGTTCATCAGTTCTGTATTCTTATACATTTCATTCAGGAAGATCATCGCCGCATCCGGATTTTCGGAGGTATAGGGGATGGTGGTGAAATAGATCTGGTTCGAGCAGACCGGAGTGGAAATACGGATCATCTCCGTGTCCACGCCATACTGGGCGGAGAGCATTTTGCCCGCTGTTTCAGTGGAATAATCGGTCGTGTGGTCGATGCATGCGAAAGCATTGCCGGTCTGCCAGTACGTATGGACCCTGTCACCGCTGGTCGCAATGTCGTCCGACACCAGGCCTTCCGTATACCATCTGTGGATATTCCGGCAGAACTCGGCGTATTCATCCGTGGCATAGAAATTCACAAGTTCATAGCTTTCCGGATCCATCAGGACGCCGATGCCGTCTCCGAGCGCTTCATAGTCTTCGTTAAAGGTGCAGACGGCCGTCGTTCCAGAGAAGGTGATGCCGGACCGGATGATCGGTTTCACACCGGGTTCATTTTCCTTGATCGTCAGCATGAAGGGCTCCAGGTCATCATAGGAATCGATGGTTGAGAGATCCATTCCGTACTTGTCCGCCAGTGTCTTATTGATCAGGATATCATTGTACGTATGCTTGGAAGAAAGCTGCGGAATGCCGTACAGCTCGCCGCCGCTGGTCAGGGCATCCACAAGATACTGGAAATCATCGCCGATAGCGGCCTTGATATCCGCGCCGTATTCATCATAGTATTCATTCAGAGGAATAATGGAACCATTGGAAATGAGGCTTCCGAAATTCCACTCCATTGAGTTCATCAGGTCGATGGTCTCGCCTGCTGCCAGACGGCGGCTGACCTCTTCGTCGTAGGTGGCTACGTTGGTATATTCCAGGTGTACATTGACACCCAGCGGGTTCATGATCTCATTGACCTTTTCCGTCACCTTCTCCACGGCTTCACTGCTCGGAATATCCATGAAAGTACAGGTGAAAAGATACACATCCTTCAGTTCCTCGGCCGATACGGCAGTTGCGGCTGCAGAAAGCGAAAGGGCCGCGATCCCAGCTGCCAGCAATACATGTTTTTTCATAATTTCCTCCTTCCGGAACCTGGTTTACCGTTCCCCACCACGCGCAGAACGGTATGTACGATTATGATCATTTTTATGATATGCGAAATTTCATGGTTAAACTATCATTATTTTTATATGCTCTTGCACTTTTTTTGTGTATTTTGTATGATAACACCAGAGTAAAAACGAATGATACTCGATGATTCGGAGGTTTTCATGAAAAGAGCATTTTCCGTAAGGCAGAGAATGACCATGTTGATCTCGGTATTCCTGATCGCTCTTCTGGCTGCCTTTTCATTCAATATTGTTTATACGCAGAGAGCCAGCCGCCGCCGGATCCTTGAAAATGTATATACGGGAACCGCCTTCAGGATCGAATCCATTACGAACGCCATGTCGGAAAGTGCCTACTCAGCTCAGCAGATGGCTGCCTATCTGTCCTTCAGATCCCTGTCGGACGATCCTTCAGAATGGTATTTTTATTACAAAGACCTGCAGGCGACCCTGAATGTCCTGGAATCCAACAATTTTCAGTACGCAAATATCTATTATTTTGTCTATAACCTGAAACAGGATTACTACCTGAGGAGCAGCATTCATCCTATGCCTGTCAGGGAAGAAAAAGAAATGGCTTCCTGGCTGCGATCCCTTGACAAGTACCCAAGCTATACCTGGCAGACGAAAGTATTTGACCAGACAGGATATTTCATCTATGGCATTCTTCAGGAAGATTTCTACATTGGCGTTTTTCTGAGTTCTTCCTCCATCCAGAAGCTGCTTGCCCGCTCCTCCCCAAAGGACACCGCCTTTGTGGTTTTTGATCCCGCAGGAGCCTTCGTATCCGCGGATGAACGGTTCTCTTTCCCCGAATCCGGCGGCACTGTTCCTGAAGGGTGGTTTCTGGATGCCCCGGATACCATGAAACTTGGCAAAGAAAACTATACTCTTCAGGTATACGATTCGACATACGGTTTTTCCGTGATCTCCGCCACGCTCCTTCCGGGAGGCCTTCAGGGCGCCCTGTCTGAAAGTCCCTATCTGCTGCTTGTGCCCGGGTGCCTGTTCCTTTTTGTTCCGATCTTCTATTATTTCCTGAAACAGGAACTGATCCGGCCGCTGAACTACCTTCGGTTCGGCTTTTCCCGGGTGGCATCGGGCGATCTTACTTTCCGCGGGCAGCAGGATATGTTTTCTGTTGAATTCAATGATGTGATTGCGGCGTTTAATTCCATGCTCCGGCAGATCCGGGAACTCAGGATGAATTATTATGAAGAAAAGATCCTTCAGCAGCAGGCCGAGAAC
>CACZSG010000010.1 GCA_902783665.1 uncultured Lachnospiraceae bacterium
CTGATCATCCAGTAGAACGGGAAAACGGAGATGAACGACATGATGATCAGGAAAATATAGGCTGGGATCAGTCTCTTCTGAATATTGGACATTTTTTTCTTCTCAGTCACGTGTATCACCTACTTTCATGTTGATCATAGCCAGGATAGCAACCAGGATGAACACAAAGAAGGACATCGCGGCCGCGTAGCCGAAGTTGGAAACTCCGCTTCCGAAGGAGTTGTTGAAAATGTAGTGGGACATGGTGATCGTGGAGTTTGCGGGACCGCCGGCTGTCAGGTTGACGGATTCGTCGAACAGCTGCAGGGTTCCGTTGATGGACATGATCACCGTCATGATGATGGTGGGACGCAGCAGCGGCACGGTGATGTGCCAGAAGCTCTTCCATGCATTCGCGCCGTCGATCTTGGCAGCTTCGTAGATGGAATACTCTATGTTCTGAAGTCCGGCCAGGTAGAAGACCATGTTGTAGCCGGTCCATCTCCACAGAAGCGCGATGATGATGACCGCCTTGGCCGAGCCCGGATTACCGAGGAAGTTGTAGTTTTCCTTCAGGATATGCAGGCTTACGAGCACGTGGTTGATCAGTCCTTCTGTCGCGAACAGGGACTTGAAGATCAACGCGTAGGAAACAAGCGCGGTAGCGCACGGAAGGAAAATGCAGGTACGGAAAAAGCCCCTGAATTTCAGATCCTTGTTGTTCAGGATCTGGGCAAGCAGGATCGCGAGGATCAGCATGATCGGGACCTGGATCAGCAGGTAGAGGAAGGTGTTGCCGACAGATCTCATGAACATTTTGTCCTTGAACATGCGGACATAGTTGTTGTACCACGGATCGGCCATGGTGATCTTGGCGCCGGCGCCAACGGTAAAGGAAGTATAGATAGCCTGAATGATCGGATAAAAACTCATGATCGCGATCAGTAAGGTGGCAGGCGTCAGAAATGCCCAGCCGGCCGCCTGCTGCTTTCTCTGGACACTCATTTTTCTGGAGCGGTTCATTATGTGAATTCCTCCTTGTGTTTCAGCTTTTCGAATCCTGTTACTTTAATACGGGGAATCGGAACCCGATCCCCCGTATCTGTAAACCGAATAACTAATTATTAAAAACAGAGATTACAGACCCATCTGGAATCTGATCTGCTCTTCAGCGCCTGCCAGCTCTGTGTCAAGATCGGAGCCGTTTACGCAGTTGATGACTGCAGCGCCAAGGAGTGTACGAAGCTGATAGTGATAGTCGTTCTGCTCTACGATCGGAACGTTTGCGCCCATGGCAACGATGTCAGAGTAGATAGCCTGGTCGTTGAAGAACGGAACGCCTTCGCCGTAAACTTCGGATTCGCCTGCGGAGATGCAGCAGGTGATAACGCCGCCGTTGGTCAGAGCGTAGTCATAAGTGGCCTTGCTTCCGCCGAAGGTCTTTGCAAGGAAGTCCTTTGCAAGGTCAACATTCTGGCAGTTGGAGGTGATGTACAGAGAAGAACCGCCGTTAGCAGCAAAGCCTTCGCCGCCGTCCAGAGTCGGAAGAGAGGTGAGCTCCCATTTTCCGCTGTTCTCTTCTACTGCAGAGATGGTCGGGATGATCCAGTTTCCGTTCATAACGCCTGCAACCATGTCGCCCTGGATGCAGTTGTTGGTGTAGTCTGTCCAGTCATTTCCAAGATAGCAGATGTCTTTCTGTACCATCTCGATGATGACTTCCATAACGCGTTTCAGAGTCTCGTTCTCGGTGATGTACGGCTCGCCGTCTTTCCACTGGGAAGCGCCTTCTGCCTGCATCATCATGTACATAAGGTCGTTGCCGCTGCCGTCCATGCAGAGGAGATATTTGCCTGTAGCTTCTTTAACAGCTTCGCCTACTTCAATGAATTTCTCCCATGTGCAGCCGGTCATGTCGTCGATGGTGTATCCGGCCTGCTCCAGAAGGTCTACACGGTAAGCAAAGATAGCGGTTCCGTTGTCTACCGGAACACCGTAGTGCTGTCCGTCGATAGTGCTGTAGGAAAGTTTCTCTGCACCGAAGTCATCCCAGTTGATTTCTGCGCCTTCTACCGGAATCCATGCATCCGGATAGGTAGCAACATAGTTCTGGATTCCATGGTCCTGGAACAGAACGATGTCCGGAAGTTCACTGTAGTCACCGGACTGGCCAGCCAGTGTAACAGCCTGCTCAACATCAGAGGAACCGGACTGGGTCACGATCTCAAGTTCAAAGTCCGGGTTCACGTTTGTTTTGTAGTCTTCTGCTGCGCCTTCAAGAGCCGGAATATTGAAGCCCGGGTCCCATGCATATACGGACAGTTTGTTCTCTTCTGCCATAGCGGACATTGCGGAAACAGCTGCAACTGCTCCAACCAGCGTCATTGTCAATAATGCTTTCTTCATAGTTACCTCCTTGGTGAAAATGGAGACTCTTTTGTGCACCTCACGCTCAATGTCATCTGCAGGTTGCACAAAAAAATCGTTCCTGATTTTGAAATCGTGTCTATTATAACTTTCAGGCAGTTTTATTTGTGTGCAATTCCACGCAGAAAATGTGCAAATATGACTCATGTCAGAATCATTCACTTTTCGCTTCCCAGCCTTTTCTGGCACTGATTCTGAAGTTCCGGAAAAATTCCGCGGTATTGCCTTTCCTTTTCTTCCATTCATACGGCGTCATGCCGGTAAGCCTGCGGAAATTCCTGTTAAAGGTGGACGGGGTCTCATAGCCGACCCGGAAACAGATGTCCCGCATGGAATAATCCTCACGCTCGATCATCCGGCAGGCCGCCCGGATCCTTACCATATTCAGGAAGTCCACGGGCTTCATATTCATGCTCTCCTCAAATACTCTCCTGAAATGGCTTTCACTCAGACCGCATGCCCTGGCCACGTCGCTGATCTGAATCCCTTCACGGTAATTCTTGTAGATGAAATGAATGGCATCATTCAGATAACTGTTTCCGGAGTTGTTCTTTTCCGATCGCGGAACATCACTGTAATGGCGCACCAGCAGCATCAGGAAGGCATATAAATAACCCTGAAGGATCTCATTTTTATATCTGTCCCCGCGGCGGCATTCCTCCAGCATGGCCCGTACCAGCGCAGAAAGCTCCGGCTGGTCCGCGCAGCGGGATACCAGGGCGCTCCGGTCCAGCGCGTTCCTGATGATATACTCATCAATTCCGCTTACTTTAATAACGTCGCTGAGAAAGTTTCTCGTATCAATAAACAGATACTCCCATTTGCAGATATTGCCCGGAGCTGATACGGTGGTGTGGGGAAGGTTTTCCGGGATCACCGTGAACATATCTCCCTGATAGCGGACCTCCCGGTCCTGAATGACCAGTGTTCCGTCTCCATGATAGCAGTAGCCTATTTCCATATAGTTGTGGAAATGCAGCATTCCTTCGTAGCCGATGCCGTATTCCTGCTCCCAGCCTTTCCCAAGCTTCGGAAGAACATACTCTCCCGGCGGCATGTCATAGTACCGGTATTCCATCCGCTGTTTTTCTTTTGCCATTCTCTTCCTCTTTTCTGCGCGGCCTTTTGCCTGAAACAGCCGCCTTCCGGCGGAATACTGACAGGACTGCGGCACTGTACGATCATCTTTTAATCATACAGAAAATTCCTGACTTTTCAAGTATCCCGGGCAGGGCTGAAAACAAAAACCCGGCCGGCCCCTCTTTGTAAAAAGGAGCCGGCCGGTTTTCAGTTTTCATTTTCTGCAGGCTGACTTACTCAGCACTGCCGATCATATCTCCCAGTTTTACAGGGATTTCCTCCCCGCTTCCGATGAAACGGGAAAGGATCTGTACCTTGTCTTTCTGAACCAGCACTATAATGGTAGAACCGCCGTACTGGAACATTCCTTTTTCTTCCCCCCGTCCGACGCGGCAGGCTTCCGGTTCATGGTTGCAGATCCGCCCTACCAGCATGGCGCCAACTTCCATCTGAGCGACCGTGCCGAATTTCTCCGTACGGATCAGCGTATACTCACGGCAGTTTTCCGAAAAGACCGGAACATTTCTGAGGGCGACCGGACGGACGGTATGAAGCTTTCCGGCAATGAACCGGCTTCCGCTTTTTTCTCCAGAATCTACATAGACGTACCGGTGATAGTGATGAACGCAGAGCCGGAATACCAGACAAATGCCTCCGTCATATCTTTTTGCAAGGCCAGCGTCCCCCAGGAGACCGGCGACAGAGTACCGGCTCTGTTTTACGGGAAGGATCAGGCCGTCCTGTATGGGATAGACCGAAAGCAGGCCGTCGCAGGGGGCGATCAGATGGCTTTCACACCGGTCGACCTCCCGTTTTCCGGGCATGAGCTTTCTGCAGAAAAAATCGTTGAATGAGCGGACCCCGGTCAGATCATAGTCCTCAAGACTGATCTTCTGTGCCTTCACAAAAGGACGTATCAGAAGACCGGACAGCGGCGTGTCAAGAAACGCGCCTGCTGCTTTTGAGACGATACGGCTGGTCAGCGGTTTCAGCAGTATTCTTCCCGGAACGGTCTCGTAAAGACATTCCAGCAGTTCCATAAGCCCCTTTCTTCAGGACCACGCGGCCCTGTATCATTCTTTTAAGGAAGCGCTGCCCAGCCTGGCGTTTTCCTGAGCGTGGATCCTAAGCATGGATTCTCAGAATGAACCGGAAGATCAGAACAAGGATGAATTCCACAAAGCCGATGACAAGGAGCACCGAGATGCCTTTCCAGCCCGGTTTTCTGATTTTGAATCTGCCCAGGAACAGCAGACCGGTGACGGATAATGCGATAAAGTAAATGATGGTAAAGTCCTTGGGCACCAGGAAGTGCAGCAGCATGATGGCAGGAAAAATGAGGGCAGCCATGGTTACCGGCAGTCCGACGTAACATTTTTCCGCATTCGGATCCTTCTGCTGCCGTTCGATCTCCAGAACATTGAAATACGCGAGACGGATCAGCGCGGCGTTTACATAGAACAGAACACTGATGAACAGCAGGATCGGATAGACGCGGATGGTTCCTCTGCTGACCAGCAGGTTCGGAATGTCCGTATAGCGCTGACCGGCATGCAGCATGGCAATGCCGATGCATCCGGGAAGCACACCGAAGGACACCAGATCCGCCAGCGAATCGATCTGGATCCCGAAGGATTTTTCCTGCTCGGTCCTGTTCTTTTTAGTTCTGGCCACCTTTCCGTCAAATGTGTCGCACAGTCCGCTGAACAGCAGGAAGAAAACGCCTATATACGGATGTCCCTGCCCGTGCAGGGACACAATGATGCCCAGCATACCCGAAAGCAGGGACAGAAAAGTCAGTATTACGGTATAATCATAAAAGCCTATCATAGTGAGAACCTCTTTTTATTTTCGCTTCTTTGCGCACAGGTATCCGACGGCAACCGTTATACCGCTCACCAGCACGCATACATAAAACAGAAGGCCCCGTCCGAGAAGCGCCAGGGAGGAAGCAGCTCCCGCGTCAAGAAATCCGGAGAATCCGTTCAGCATCAGATAGTCCGCAACCCCCATCCCTCCGGGGATTGGGACGCAGTAGGAACCCATCTGGGAGAAGGTCTGTACAGCCCAGACATCGGTCCAGAAACGCCTGCTTCCGCCAACCGAGAAATATAACATGACGGTGATGGTCACCTGGGAGAGACGCTGCAGCAGGTTCAGAAGATATACCCTTAACAGCAGATGCCCGCTTCCGGAGATCATTTTCACACAGACACTGTACTCTTCCACCGTATGATTCCATTTTTTCAGGGTCTTCTCCGGATGTCTGATCAGATGGATCCTGTGCAGCAGCAGAATGATCCGGATACCGATCCCGTGAAGAAGATGTCCCTTCATCAGCAGTCCGTAAAACATGACGGCAAGAATGATCAGCACCACGAACCCGATCCCGACCAGCAGCCTGGCAGGCAGTTCGAAGCGCAGGAAAGCCGCCGGGAAAAGGATCAGCATTCCCAGGCCGACCGTGACGATCGCCAGCGTATAAGCCACAAGATTCAGCAGCAGGGCGGCCGTCGCCACGGCTGCGGGAATCCCGTCACGGATCATGAAGAAGGCACTGGCCGGCTGTCCGCCGGTCGCGGAGGGTGTGATGGCTGAGAAGTAAACATCCGCCGCACTGTAAACGAATCCTCTGGCATGGCGCTGCGGATATCCGACGTGACGGACAATGGCAAGAACCGCTTCCCCTTCAAAGAAAATGAATCCAAGCATACAAAGGACAGCCAGAAGGAGCCAGGGTTTTGAGGCACCCTTCAGCTGCCGGACCAGCTGCCCGGGTGAAATGCTGCCGCTCTGCGCAAATACGGCTAAAACAGTCAGGACCGCCAGCAGCAGTGCCACCAGTGACCAGAGTATATTTTTCTTTTTTACCATGGTACCAAACCTGCCTTTTCGCGAAGACGGGCAAACCCTCTGCCGAGCTTCCATTTCCGGGCCGCCAGCAGTCCGGCCTCAACCACCAGGATTCCGCCTGCAATATCAAGTACAACATGCTGTTTCAGCAGGACCGTGGATGCAAAAACCAGCAGGGCAGCCACGAACATACCGCTCTCAAGCACAGGATTTCTGTTCTTCAGTCTGGTACATACCCTGAAGCAGAACCAGCTCTCCAGACAATGAATGGAGGGGAACAGGTTGTCCGGGGCATCCAGATCAAAGATCAGCCGCGTCACGCGCTCCGACAGTCCGTTTCCTTCCGGATAGGGTCTGTCAATAAAAGTCGGCAGCAGTACAAAAAACAGCAGAGTCAGCAGCTTCGCAGCCATTTCAGCCGCAAACAGTTCATCTGCCTTTTCCCGCTCCTGCCATCCTGTAAGCACAAAGCCCAGCGCCCAGACCAGATAGGACAGAATATAGATCCAGATAAAAGCTGTGCAGAAGGGAATTCTGCGGTCCAGCGCGGTCTCCAGACTGTAATGCTTCAGGTGGCTGGTAAAGATCCGACTTGTAAAATAGGTCAGATAATTTGTGAGCAGAACACATACAAGCGGAAATACCGAGGGGCCCGGAAGGATCTCATTCAGGATCCGTCCCGCGTTTCCGAAATCTCTCAAGTACATCCTTCTCCTCTGTTTCATATAACGTAAGCATTATACCATAAAAAAAAATATTGAATACAGCAAAACTCAAATATTTAATCTAATTCTCATGATTCATGAAAAGTATCGCCAATTGTTATGTTCTCAGCTTATCACCCTCCGATGATAGCCTTCCCCTTCCATTTTCCGACACGGTACATGACCAGTGTCATCACGGCTCCCAGCGTCCAGTTGATCAGAAGGGAGACAAAGATCATGGCGGGATTTCCCTGAGGAGCAGACGCTGTCTTTGACAGCGCGACAAGCAGATAGGCCAGCGGCAGGCGCAGCGCGACAGATGTGATTATGGAGATCCACATCGGCGTCATGGTGTCTCCGGCGCCGCGCATGATGCCCTGCAGGCACTGTGATACTTCCACCGCAATATAGCCGACAGCCAGGATCTGCATCATGCGGTAGCTCAGGTCGATCAGATCCTGCGTTTTGGTGAAGATTCCCATGATATTCTTGCCGAACAGCAGGATCAGCGCCGTCAGGACCGCCGAAACGCACATGGCGACGATGGTTCCCTTCTTCGCGCCTTCAGTGACCCTGTCCATCTTTCCTGCCCCGATATTCTGTCCCGCATAGGTCGTCATGGCACTTCCGAAGGAAAAGGCCGGCAGCATCACGAATCCGTCGATCCTCATGACGATGACATTGGCGGCAATGAACTGCTCCCCGAAGGTATTGGTCAGGGACTGCACCACGATCATGGACATGGAGAAAATGGCCTGTGTGACGCCGGAGGGAATGCCCAGATGGATCAGGGAACCCGAGTACTGCTTCTCCGGAATCAGGTATTCCTTTTTCATGTCAAAAAGATCCGTCATCTGCGTCAGCCGCCACAGGCACAGGCCTGCTGACACGAACTGGGCCAGGATGGTCGCCCAGGCCACGCCCGGAACTCCCATATTGAATTTCGCAACAAACACCCAGTCAAGAACGATGTTCAGGAAGGTTGCCACCAGCAGGTACACCAGCGCCGAGAAGGAATCGCCAAGCCCGCGCAGGACACCGCTCAGGATATTGTAGAAGCCGCCTCCCAGAATGCCCAGGAAGATAATAGTAAGATAGGAAGTACACCAGTCGATGATAGATTCCGGTGTATTCAGCATCTTCAGCATCGGTCTTGAAAGAAGCGGTCCGATGATCATGATGATCACGGAAGCGATGGCAGTCAGCGTAATGCAGCAGCCCACCGTCTTTGAGAGTTCTTCTCTTGCGCGGGCGCCAAAATACTGTGACACCATGATGTTCGCACCGACGGAGATTCCCATGAACAGCACCAGCATCAGGTTTACGATCGGGCCGGCACTTCCGACGGCAGCAAGGGCATTGTCCCCGACATACCTGCCGACAATAATGCTGTCCACCGTGTTGTACAGCTGCTGTGCAATGTTTCCAAGCAGCATCGGAATGGTAAAAGTGACGATCTGCCGGACCGGGTCCCCGACAGTCATATCTACAGGAAGAAACAGTTTTTTCAGGTTCATGGGATGTCTTTCCTTTCAAGGATTCATAGTTGTCAGTTGTTTTTTGTCATCACAGGAAGGCTGAGCACCGTATCAGAAGTAACCGGCTCTCCGAAATAAGGCATTTCTTCTTCCCAGGTGAAAGGCTGGATCCAGCAGGATCTTCCGCTCCATCCGCTGCCGGACTTCTGATTGCAGTGATAGACGATCCACCAGCTGTCATCATCAGCTTTTACAAAGCTGCCGTGGCCGGGCCCGTATGCCCCTTCTTTCTTGCTGAGGACAGGCGCATCACCCTTTTTCCAGCTCTCCGGGAGCATGGGATCCTCTCCCTCCAGAGTGAGCATGCCCATACAGTAGTCATCCGTCCAGCTGCCGCTGGCTGAAAATACCAGGAAAATGCCGTCTTTTCCCTCATCCATAAGGATCTCCGGCCCTTCTTCAATGGGCAGGCCGATCTTTTCCCAGTCCAGATCCGGTTTCGAAATGCATACCCTGGGACTGTCGATGGATGTGGGCGAATCCATATGGGCGATATACAGCTGCTGGCTCACGTTAACGTCCGCTTCCCAGCCGGACCAGACAAAGTACCATTCCCCGTTCATGCAGAAGGGAGTTCCGTCGATGGCCCAGCAGTCGCTCTCGTCGGAGATCTTTCCGGCATATTCAAAGGGCTGTGTGGGATCCTGAGAGGTTCCTTTCAGGACATGCATGCGGTGTGTCTCGTTTTCACCGTTGCTGGCCGCCACATAGATATACCAGCTGCCATCTATATAGTGTAGTTCGGGAGCCCAGAGTTCTTTTGAATATTCCGTATCCGCCGGCGGAGACCACACCTGCGTTGCGCCCATCGTCGTGATTTTGGTGAGATCAGAGATCTTTTTGACGCTGATTCCGTTCGCACTGTCAGAAAAACAGTAATAATAGTTCCCGTCATGTTTTGTCACCCAGGGGTCGTTGGCCTTTATGAATACGGGGTTTTTTACTTCAAGGTACTGCATTTCCTCCTCCGGAAGTGCCTTCGTCTCCTCGGCGGCACGAACAGTTGAACTGCCCGCAAGCAGGCAGACAGTGGAAAGCAGAAGGCAGAGACAGCGCAGCGTTTTCATGATTCATGCCTCCTTTCAGCGGACCAGACTGGCTTTAAACTATAAACGTATCATAACACATGGGCGGAGATTTGTGCATATAACTATGCCTTTATAAATCTCACAGGCAGAAGCAGACAGATTGTGGTAAAAAGAAGTTCCGTCTGCCCATCCGGGCATCTTATTTCAGGTTTAAAGGCGTTATAACCCAATAATATGGAAATCTGGCAGACACATACTCATATATGGGAGACATGTCTGCCAGGTTTCATCTTATATGTTGCATCAATTACAGATTCGTTGCTTCTGGCGGCAGATATAAAGTTCAAATATCGAGTTGTGTCTGCCACTTCCACCATTTCCGGAACTGCAGCGTTTCCGAGGTTTTAAACCTCAAACATCAGGTCCCCATAGGACGGCATCGGCCACATGTCCTTGTCCACGATCATTTCCAGTTTGTCTACCGGTGACCGCAGATCCTGCATGGCGGGCATGACAACATCGTGGAAATAATGTGCCCGTTCGGGGCCTTCGGTATATCTGGAGGCAGCTTCTGCCACTTCCTGCAGCTTTTCCAGCGCACTGCTTGTCTCTGACAGCAGTGTACCCGTTTTCTGGAGCACCTTAAGCTGTACTGCGGCGTCTGCACCGGCTGATTTCACTTCGTTGACCGTCTCGGCAAGAGCCCGCGTATATTTCATGACCGCCGGAATGATCTGCTTGCTGGCTACGTCGATCATGGTCCTGGCTTCGATGTTTACGGCTTTTGAATAGGTCTCGTACTTAATCTCGGCTCTTGAGCGCAGCTCGCTTTCGGTAAAGACATGGAACCGTCCGAAAAGCTCCACAGCCTTCGGGCTGACCAGGGCTTCTATGGCATCCACCATGGACCTGAGGTTGGGAAGTCCTCTCCGTTCTGCCTCTTTCACCCATTCTTCCGAGTAGGCATTTCCGTTGAATACGATGCGCTGATGCTCCGTGGCATACTGTTTGATCAGGTCATGAACGGCAAGATCGAAATCTTCTGCCTGTTCCAGCACGTCGCAGGCTTCGCAGAAGGCTTCCGCCACGATGGTGTTCAGAACGATGTTAGGCGGTGCCACCGAGTCACGGGAACCCAGCATACGGAATTCGAACTTGTTGCCGGTGAAGGCGAAGGGGGATGTTCTGTTCCGGTCTGTCGCGTCCTTGTTCAGGTCCGGCAGGGTCCTGACGCCGGTCTGCAGAACGCCGCCGCCCTTGGAATGAGTAGCCGTTCCAACATCGATCAGCTGGCTCAGCACATCCTCCAGCTGTTCCCCGAGGAACACGGAAATGATGGCCGGCGGCGCCTCATCCGCGCCAAGTCTGTGGTCGTTGCCCACATTGGCAGCTGATTCCCGCAGAAGGTCCGCATGTCTGTCCACTGCTTTCAGCACACAGGTGAGCACAAGAAGGAACTGGATATTTTCATGCGGCGTCTTGCCGGGCTCCAGCATATTGAAGCCGTCGTCGGTCGTCAGGGACCAGTTGTTGTGCTTGCCGGAGCCGCTGACCCCTGCGAAGGGTTTTTCGTGCAGGAGGCATTTCATTTTATGTCTTCTTGCCACCCTTTTCAGGGTCTGCATGACGATCTGGTTGTGGTCCACGGCCACGTTGGCCTTGGAGTAGATACAGGCGATCTCATGCTGGGCCGGCGCCACTTCGTTGTGCTGTGTCTTGGCTGTCACGCCGAGTTTCCACAGTTCTTCGTTTACGTCCTTCATGAAGGAACCTACGCGCTGCCAGATGGCACCGAAATAGTGGTCGTCCAGCTCCTGGCCTTTGGGAGGCATGGCGCCGAACAGTGTTCTTCCGGTAAAGACCAGGTCTTTACGTTTGCGGAATTTCTCTTCATCGATCAGGAAATATTCCTGTTCCGGGCCGACGGAGGGCGTCACGCGCTTAGCCGTGCTGTTTCCGAAAAGCCGCAGCAGGCGGAGCGCCTGGGTGTTGATAGCCTCCATGGAACGAAGCAGGGGCGTCTTCTGGTCCAGAGCTTCGCCCGTATAAGAACAGAATGCTGTCGGAATGCATAGGATGGCGCCTGTGCTGTCCCGGCGTACGAAGGCCGGTGATGTGCAGTCCCAGGCGGTATAGCCGCGGGCCTCGAAGGTCGCACGGAGTCCGCCGGAAGGGAAGGATGAGGCGTCCGGCTCACCTTTCACAAGCTCTTTTCCGGAAAACTCCAGCATGACGGAGCCGTCCGGATCGGGGGACGTGACAAAGGAATCGTGTTTTTCCGCCGTAAATCCCGTCAAAGGCTGGAACCAGTGCGTGTAATGGGTCGCACCTCTTTCGATGGCCCAGTCCTTCATGGCTGCCGCGATCACATCGGCGGTCGCAAGGTCCAGTTCCGTTCCCTCTTCTATTGTCTTGCTCAGTTTGCTGTAGATCTTTTTGGGAAGCCGTTCCCTCATCACCTTGTCCGTAAAAACATCCTCGGCAAAAATGTCTGCAATGTTGATGTATTCACCCATGGCAGATTCCTCCTGTATGACTGTCTTTTTATAACCTAACGCAGACACCGTTCTAAAATCAAGATTTTTCTTCGCGGCAGAAACATTTTTTCCCAATCGAACAATTATCCGCCCCGCGGGCCGCCAGATTCGTCATATTTATCTTCCTTCGGACTGCTGGTCCGCCACATTCAGGTAGACATCCTCTCTTCTGTGGAAACCGCTTTCAATGATCACGTCGTCCAGATTTTCCTTTGTCACTGCCACCGGCTCGATCCGGTAGTAGGGAATATCCGTTTCGCCGTCATTGATGGTCTCTCCCGCATAGACATCCCGGGACGGATCCGTGATGTCTTCGCCTCTGCCGAGGGCGACTGACAGCCTGGCAGCCTGCCGGGCCTCTTCGTCCACGGATTTGTAGACCGTCATGGTCTGCGTGCCTTCCATGATCCGCTGGCAGGCCGCCAGCTCGGCATCCTGGGCCACCACCGGTACCTGCCCCGCCAGCTGGTGTTCGGCAAGCGCGCGGATCGCCTGGCTGGCAAGGTCGTCATTTCCGCACATCACACCGTCCACTTTGCTGTACTGAGCCAGGCCTTCGTTCACTATGTCAAAAGCCAGTTCCGCCAGCCAGTTGTCACAGTAATCGGAATAGACGATCTCAATGCCGCTTCCTTCCAGGGCGGAGGCAAAACCTTCATTCACCAGCGTGACATTATTGTCGCTTTTCGAACCGTAGACCGCAAAGACCTTTCCGCCATCCGGCAGGGATTCTTTCATTGTCTCACCCATCAGCTCTCCAACCCGGCGGTTGTCGAAGGACACGTAGAGATCCGTCTGCGCGTTCCGGATCAGCCTGTCATAGCAGACGATCCGGATCCCCGCGTCTTTTGCCTTCCGGACGACCTCCTGAAGCGCGTCCCCGTCGATGGCGATGATAGCGATGACATCCATTTTTTTCTGGATCAGATATTCGATCTGCTCGATCTGTTCTTCCACACTGCCGTTGGCATTCTGGACGTTCACCTTTGCCCCCAGTTCCTCTGCCGTGGAAACAAATACGTCCCTGTCCCGCAGCCAGCGTTCGATCACAAAGGAGTCGAAACTGAGACCGATCTGAATTTCTTTCTCTTCGCTCTGTTCCCCGGCAGGGGGATTGGACTGTCTGCCGGTGCCGCAGCCGGTCAGCAGCAGGACAAGCAGAAGAAGGGCGGCGGACATCAGCTTTCTTCTGCGGTTTTTAACATGAAGTTCAAACAACATCTGTCACCTCGATTCCCGGTATTCCCTGGGGGTCATTCCTGTCTGCTTCTTGAAGATCCGGCTGAAATAATTCGGATCCACATAGCCTACCTCCGCGCTGATCTCCTTAATGCTTTTTCCGGCATCCTTCAGCAGCTGTTTTGCTTTCTCGATCCGCAGACCGGTAAGATATTCGATAAAGTTGACCCCCGCCTCCTCCTTGAACAGTTTGCTGAAGTAATAAGGGCTGACGTTCACCTCCCTGGATACGTCATCCAGAGAGATCTCCTTCCCGTAGTTGGCCTGAAGGTAGAGTTTTGCCTTGGAGACCACCGTCTCGGACTGGTTCTCCTTCCTGTCGTGAATGCTCCGGCAGGCAAAATCCATCTTGTCAAGGAACCATCTGCGGAGCTGTTCATAATCTTCTATCCTCATCACTTCTGTCAGATAGTTTTCCCGGAACTCAAAGCCGTAGTTAACGGCGCCTTCCTGAAACGCGTCCTTTTCGGCCGCGAGAACATATTCCAGGACCTTCAGCCGGATGTTGTTCCGGCTCTCGGGATATTTCAGCACCATCCAGTCATAAAAACGGTTCGCGGCAGACCGCATATTCTCCAGGTCTCCCCTTGTCAGGGCCTGAAAGATGCTGTGCTCCAGTTCCGCGGGGAAAAATCCTTCGTATTCTCCCCTGAAACTGATGTCCCCGTAATGGACCACATGGCTGTCGCTCTCCCTGAGCGCCAGTTCCGCTTCATGGTAGGAAGCTCTCAGGTCCTCCAGCCGGCGTGTTTTTCCGATGCCCGCCCGGAAACGGATCTTCAGTCTTTCCTCCAGCCGGCCGGCCAGCTGCCTGACCTGGCCGATCACCTCGATCCTCTGTTCGTAATTCAGATTTTCCTCTTCCCTGGGGACCACCACGGCGATCCGGTCGGACATGACGCCGCCCACAACACAGCGAAGGTAGGACTTAACCACCGCACGGAATTCCGGGTAGAAGGTCTGGGCCTGCACCGTTGCCCCTACGGCACTGGAAGGCCGCTCCTCCTGCACCTCCCCGGCGATCTGGAAAAGGATCACATAGCCGCAGTTTTCCTGGATATCCAGAAGCTGCTTGAAATATCCGGCATCCTGCCATTCTCCCGAGATAAGAAGGTTGCTGATAAAACCGTTCTCCACCAGCGGGATCACCGTTTCCAGTTTCTCCTGCACTTTCAGCTGGTCGCTGTGCTTCCGGCGCATTTCATCCACGCGGGCTGTCGCGTCCTTCATGATCTCGATGACCGTGCTCTTGGACACCGGCTTCATCAGATACCGCTCCACGCCCAGATCGATGGCTTCTTTCGCATAATCAAATTTGTCATAGGCCGAAATGATGTAGCACAGCGCCGTCCTGTTGGAATTTCTGATCTCGCGCAGCGCCTGGATCCCGTTGATGCCGGGCATCTGAATATCCATAAAAACAATGTCGGGATGAAAATACTCCGCCTGTTCGATCGCTGCCCTGCCCGTCTTTGCTGTCTCTATCTCGCAGTCGGGAATGTTCTTTCCTATGATCGTTTTCAGGGACTCCAGCATGATTCCCTCATCATCCGCAATTAAAATCCGGTACATATGTCAACCTTTCTCCATTTTCGGAAGGAACAGGATCACTTCCGTTCCCTCCCCCTCACTGTGTATTGTCAGCAGATCTTCCCGGTTGTAGTAAAGGGACAGCCGGTTGATAACGTTTCCGAGCCCGATCCCCGTGGATCCGTCTTCCCCGGATCTGTCCGCGGTTCCTTCATAGATCCGGCGGATCTGTTCCCGGGTCATTCCCACTCCGTTGTCGGAAACAATGATCTGCAGTCCGTCCTCTTCTTTCTCCACCTGGAGCCGGATGATCCCGCGGTCCATCCGGTCACGGATCCCGTGCGTCACGGCGTTTTCCACCAGAGGCTGCAGGATCATGCCCGGCATGTCAGGATCCCCGACATCGTCCGGGACCTCCTTGCGGTAGGTGATGTCCCCCGCAAACCGGACATTCAGGATATAAATATAGTTGTCGACCAGTCCGATCTCCTGCTGCAGAGAGGATTCTCCCCCCGTCTTCTGCACATTATACCGGAAGAAATCCGCCATCCGCTGCAGGAAGAGGGCCGTTGCGTCCGCGTCCTCCAGGGTTGCCAGCTGGGAACCGGCATTCAGGGAATTGAACAGAAAATGGGGATTGATCTGGGCCTGCAGAAATTTCAGCTGTGCTTCTTTCAGATGGGCTTCCATGGAAAGCTCTCTTTCCTTCATGCGCGCTTCCGTCTCAAGACTGCTCCGGATCCTCACAATATAGGCACGGATGCTGGAAAGCATCTGGTCAAAGGTCTTGGTAACGATGCCGATCTCGTCCTCCGAATCCACCTGGGGCACTTTCACGGAGAAATTGCCCTCCGCCACCTCTCTGGCGGTCTCGGACAGTTCCACCAGCGGATGAACCATTTTTCTGACCAGGACCATCCCGATGAAACCGCTGAGCAGGAACACGACCACGATCAGCGTCAGCGCCATGATCTCCAGGATGCCAAGGGAGGATAGCAGAAATCTGTAATTTTCCGAGTTCCGCTCGAACTGTCTGCTGTTCAGTTCATAGATGTAGTTGTTGATATAGCGGAACAGTTCCGCCTCCTGCGCGTAGGAATTCTTATACTTCTCCACATTTCTTCCGCGCTTGGCCTGCACCGTCTCATCCGCCGTCGCAAGGTAACTTTCCGACATTTCACGGATGCTCTTTTCCAGCATCAGGACGCGGTCCTCCACGTTCTGGCTGTTCAGTTCCTCGATCAGGTTCCTGTAATCCTGGGAAAAGCGGTAGTAATTTTCCAGAGCTCCGCTGCCTTTGGTATTCAGATACTCGTATACCGTATCCTCCACCCTCCCCAGCGTCTCTGTCAGTTCCCCTATGGTCACGTTGCTGGAAAAGACGGAATCGATCCGCTCCACCATCACATTGGTCTGGATATAGATAAACAGGTTTACCACCAGTATGATGATCAGCATCATTGCCATAACAACGGCAAACTTGGTCTGTATGGAATTGTTCCTGAAAAAGCGCCTGATCCTGTTCATCTTCTCACCCGGCCTGTCCGAAGATCAGTCTGCCCGCCTGCAGGCCCGGCTGTTCTTCCGGCTCCTCTGTCTCTCTCTTTTTTGCGACGTTCTTCTGGTTGATCACTTCCAGCCGCATGTTGAAATAGTTGCTCACGTTGCCCAGGTTATGATACTCATTCATGGAAGTGACGCACAGCTGTCCGATCTCTCCCGTATCCACGCTGATGGTGGAATACAGGATTCCCTTTTCCAGAGCTTCATAGACCGTATCCGACGCATAGGAACCGATCACGGTCACCTTTCCCACCTCGTTGTAATCGATCAGGGCCTGGGCAGCACACTCCGTGGAGACCAGATCCAGACAGATCATGATATCGGGCACCGGGTCCGCCTGGATAAAGAGGTCCCGGATGTCCTCCTCGGCATCAAAGCTGGTGGCGGTATTGATCTGGTAGAGCGTGATGTCATAGGTATGATTCCGGTTATTTCCGTTTTCGATGGTCTGCAGCATCTGTGAATAGAGAAGGTTCGTGTTGTTGTTGTCCGTCATCTGGTCCGTCAGGACCACAATGTGGTTGTCCTCCTCCTTCAGGCATTGCAGCACCTGTTTTCCGTACAGCTCACCCATCTGGTAGCTGTTCACGCCGATATAGCTGATCCGGCTGTTCTCGCCTTTGTCATCCAGCAGCGTGATGACCGGAATGCCGGCTTCCGCCGCCGAAGCGATCATTTCTTCCGCCTCCCCGCTTTTGTCCGGATTCAGCAGGATCCCGTCGGCTTTGGAGGCGACCGCGATCTTCATACAGTCTTCCAGGGTATAATTCATGACTAAATCCTGTCCGATCCATTCCAGATAGACATTTTCCAGTTCCGCCTGTTCCTTCGCGGAATCGTAGATGGCCTGCCAGAGTTCCGACTGGTCCATGCTGACGAATGCATATCGCCTGTCATAGATATGGGTGCCTGTGTTCTGCTGCGTCAGTCTGGCCAGTCTGCTGGCAGAATAAAGATACAGGGCCGCCAGCAGGACTGTGATCAGGACCACACCGCCGGTCATAATGGTCATTCCTTTTTTCATTTCATGGTTTCCTGTGTAATAAATGCATATTCAGTATGTTTTCCCGGAAACTCTTTTCCGGGATATCCCGCCGCAAAAACAAATTTGGACATGCCGTATTACACAGCATGTCCAAACCATGTCCGGCCTTACCATTATAAAGCCTTCCCGATCATTTTGCACGTCTTTTGGAGATGATATCGAAGGCGACCGCGCCAAGAAGGACGACGCCTTTGACGACCTTCTGATAGTTGGCGTCAATGTTCATCAAGCTCATTCCAAGGTTGATGACACCGATCAGGGTAGCGCCGACAACCATGCCCATGATCTTTCCTTCGCCGCCGTACGCGGAAACACCGCCCACGACACAGGCCGAGATGGCGTCCATCTCATAGTTGGTCCCGGCTGTGGAGTTGGCTGCCTGGAATCTGGCAAGCACTGCCCAGGTAGTGACCACTGTCAGAACTGCCATGTTCAGGTAGGCCAGGAACATGATCCTTCTGGTATCAACGCCCGAAAGTCTTGCCGCCTCACGGTTGCCGCCGACAACATAAAAATGTCTGCCGATGGTCGTTTTTTCAGTGATGAAGCTGTAGAGCAGGACCACCAGCACGACCCATACCAGGACCGTGGGAATTCCTCCTGCCATGGAAAGCTTATACATCACCAGAAGAATGGCCGCTGCCTCGACGACGGATTTTACCAGCACCATTGTCGCGGAATCAGCCTCATATCCCTTTTTCAGTCTGGAAGCCCGGGAGGTATAATTCAGCAGGACCACCAGCACTGCCGCGATGATGCCGACAGTCAGGCAGGGAACATTCAGGACATTCAGCTTTGTGCTGAACAGCTTTCCGGAGAAGATCTTCAGGAATGTCTCAATGGGTTTTACACTGATGGAACCGGTGGAACTGTTGGCGGAAAGCACCTGTGTGCCCAGGCCGCGGAAAGCTAGATAGCCGGCCAGTGTCGCGATCCATGGCGGAACGTTCATGTAGGCGATCAGGAAACCGAGGACCACGCCGTATACGGCACCGATGACCAGCATCAGGCCGATGGAGACGCCGACATTCATTTCCTTTGTCACCATGAAGTAGGCGCCGATACTGCCAAGAAGGCAGACCACGGATCCGCAGGACAGGTCGATGTTTCCTCCTGTCAGCATGCACATCAGCATACCGCAGGCCAGAATATAAACGTACGCGTTCTGGGTGATCAGCGCGTTGAAGTTCATCGGCATGAAGATCGATCCTTTGGTACCCGCCATGAAGAAAAGATAGACCACGACCAGGACGATGATCATGATATTGTCTTTCAGTATGGATTTACTACTCTTTTTCATTTTCATCCTCCTTCCTCAGGCTTTTTCTTTCTTCGACAGGATATCCACCAGCACGGCGACCAGAAGGACCACGCCCTTTACTGCTCTCTGATAGTTTGTGGAAATGCCCATGATACTCATGCCCTGGTTGATGACGCCCATCAGAACGGCACCGATGATCATGCCGGTCACTTTTCCGACACCGCCGTAGGCCGACGCGCCTCCGATGAAGCAGGCCGCGATGGCATCCATTTCATATCCCTGTCCGAAGGTAGGCTGCGCGTTTGCCTGACGGGCGATGGTAAGAATGCCCGCAAGTCCGGCCAGAAGGCCCATATTGGCATAGGCGATGAAATAGACAAGCTTAGTGTTGACGCCGGAAAGCCGGGTCGCTTTCTCGTTGCCGCCTACCGCGTAGAAGTACCGTCCGATCGCCGTATATTTGGTGATATATCCGTACAGTACCAGGATCAGGCCGATCCAGATGAGGACGGTGGGAATTCCTTTATAATTTGCCAGTTTGTAGAAGATCCACAGGAACAGTGCGCTGACGGCCGCAAGCCGCAGGATCTCGGAGGTCTGTACCTTATCGGTCAATCCCTTTTTCCTGCTTTTCAGCCATCCTCCCACCGTGATGCAGATGTATAACCCCACCAGAATGATACCGGCGAGCATACATGTTATGTTAAAGTCTCCCCCGTGAAGGAAATCCGGGATATAGCAGGTGGCGCCTCCTCCGAAGATGTCCAGGAATGCCTTGTTCTCCACCGAAATGGTGAAGCCCTGCAGTACCACGTTTGAGAAGCCTCGGAACGCGTACATGCCGGCCAGCGTCGCGATAAACGGAGGCACCGAGATCCACGCGATCCAGAAGCCCTGGAACATGCCGATCAGCATACCGACCACAAGCATGACAAGCACTGCTGCGATGAACGGGATATTGCGTTCCATCATGACGGCGCCGACCGCGCCGACAAAGCATACGACCGAACCCACGGAAAGGTCGATGTTGCCGCCGGTAAGGATGCAAAGGAGCATACCTGTCGCCAGGATGAAAACATAGCCGTTCTGGGAGATCAGGTTGTTGATGTTTTGCGCGTACAGGATTTTTCCGCCCGTGCTGATCGAGAAGAAGATCACCACGATCACAAGGGCGATGACCATCATATTCTTTTTGGCAAATTCAAGTGCCGGATTGTTCTTCATTGTCATGCCCCCCTTCCCGATTTAAGGATCTCGGCCATGATGCTTTCCTGAGATGCCTCGGAAGCCTTCATCTCGCCGATGATCTTCGACGCGTTCATGATATAGATCCGGTCGCTCATGCCCAGCACTTCGGGCAGCTCCGAAGAGATCATGATGACGGATTTCCCCGCCGCCGCCAGATCGTTGATGATGCAGTAGATCTCATACTTCGCGCCGACATCGATTCCTCGGGTCGGCTCGTCCAGGATCAGGATGTCCGGTTCCGCGTACATCCACTTTGCCAGCAGGACCTTCTGCTGGTTGCCGCCGGAAAGATTGCCCACCAGCTGTTCCACGGACGGTGTCTTGATGGAAAGCTTCTCTCTGTACTCTTCCGCCACCTGATACTCTTTATCCTTGTCGATGACGGTCCCGCTGGCAAGACTGTCCAGATTTGCCAGAGAGGTATTGATCTTGATGGACTGGGACAGGACCAGGCCGTTTCCTTTTCTGTCTTCAGTCACGTAGGCGATCTTGTGACGGATCGCGTCACGCGGGGATTTTTTCAGTCTGACTTCTTTGCCGTCAAGCTTCAGCGTTCCTCCGGTCAGGGTTCCGTAGGACTGTCCGAAAATGCTCATGGCCAGTTCGGTCCGTCCGGCGCCCATCAGGCCGTAGATGCCGACCACCTCGCCCTTGCGGACGTAGAGGGATACGTCGTCGACCACCTTGCGTTCAGGGTAAAGCGGATGATGCACGGTCCAGTGGTCCACTTCCATGTTGATCTCACCGATCTTCACGTTTTCCCGTTTCGGGAACCGGTTCGTGATCTCACGGCCGACCATGCCCCTGATGATCCTGTCCTCATCGATGTTGTGATCGTGGTTGTCGATGGTCTCGATGGTGGAGCCGTCACGGACCACCGTGATCTTGTCTGCCACATAGGAGACCTCGTTCAGCTTGTGGGAGATGATGATCATCGTCATGCCGCGCTTTTTAAAACCGAGCATCAGATCCAGAAGGGCTCTGGAATCCTCTTCATTCAGAGAGGATGTCGGCTCGTCCAGGATCAGAAGGCGGGCATTTTTCGCCAGTGCCTTCGCGATCTCGACCAGCTGCTGTTTACCGGTTCCGATCTCGCGCACCAGCGTCTTGGATGATTCGGACAGACCGACCATCTTCAGATAACGGTCCGCTTCGGCATAGGTGGTCCCCCAGTCTATGAAGGCCTTTTTGCCCCGCTCATTGCCCAGGTACATGTTTTCTCCGATCGACATCTCGGGAACCAGCGCAAGTTCCTGATGGATGATGACGATCCCCTTTGCTTCGGAATCCCTGATCGTATTGAACCTGCAGGTCTCCCCTTCATATATGATGTCACCTTCGTATGTTCCATAGGGATAAATGCCGGAAAGGACATTCATCAGGGTGGATTTTCCCGCGCCGTTCTCTCCTACCAGCGCGTGGATCTCTCCCTCTTCCACCTGGAAATTCACGTTATCCAGCGCTTTTACGCCCGGAAACGTTTTGGTGATATTTTTCATTTCCAATAAAATCTTTGCCACTGGTCTTCCTCCAACCGCAATACAGGCGGGTTACACCCGCCTGTATCTCAGGGGCCTGCATCTGTTTTCATATGCCCGGCCTTTTTAAGTCACTTTTTCAGATTACTGAAGATCCTCTTCGGTGTAGTATCCGGAGTCGATCAGCAGCTCTTTGTAGTTGTTCACATCCGCGAATACCGGCTCGCAGAGGTAGGACGGAACTACGATCACGCCGTTGTCGTAGGTCTCGGTATCGTTTACATCAACTTCTTCGCCGTTGATGATCTGGCCGACCATCTTAACAACCTGAGAAGCCAGTGTACGTGTATCCTTGAATACGGACATGGACTGTTTTCCTTCGATCATAGCCTTTACGTTGGGCTTGTCGCAGTCCTGACCGGTGATGATCGGATAAGTTCCGGTGTAGTTAGC
>CACZSG010000011.1 GCA_902783665.1 uncultured Lachnospiraceae bacterium
CAGATCCTGCCTGTGGTCTCCGGAAGATGCTTCGGCAGGACTCGAAGAGGACAACGGGCATCTGGAGGAGGCCACAGGCAGGATCTGCCGCCGTCCGTAAAATGATAACAATTTCGCTACGCCAGCTTCTCAAACTGACTGTTGTAAAGATCCGCGTACCGTCCGCCCAGCGCCAGCAGCTCCTCGTGTTTCCCCTGTTCCACGATGTCGCCGTTCTCCATGTACAGGATCAGGTCCGCGTCGCGGATGGTGGAAAGACGGTGGGCAATGATGAAGCTGGTGCGGCCGCGCATCAGGTTGTCCATGGCTTTCTGGATGCGGATCTCCGTGCGGGTATCCACCGAGGAGGTTGCCTCGTCCAGGATGAGCAGCCGATTGTCCGCCAGGATGGCCCGGGCGATGGTGAGCAGCTGCTTCTGGCCCTGGGAGATGTTGCTGGTCTCCTCATTGAGCACCATCTGGTAGCCGCCGGCCTGCTGCATGATGAAGCTGTGGATGTGCGCCGCCTTGGCAGCCGCGATCACCTCTTCGTCGGTGGCATTCAGCCTGCCGTAACGGATGTTCTCCATGATGGTGCCGGAGAACAGCCAGGTGTCCTGCAGGACCATGCCGAAGGCTTCTCTCAGGTTTCTTCTGTCAAAATCGCGAAGGTCCGTACCGTCCACGCGGATGGCGCCGGAGTTCACGTCGTAGAAACGCATCAGCAGCTTCACCATGGTGGTCTTGCCGGCACCGGTCGGTCCGACAATGGCGATCTTCTGTCCGGCTTCCACCTTCGCCGAGAAATCGTGAATGATGATCTTTTCCGGGTCGTAGCCGAAGGACACATGGTCGAACTCCACGTTTCCGACCACCTTTCTGCCGTCAGGAACGGCTGCTGTCCGGTCTTCGGCTCCGCTTTCCTGGGAATCCTGTACGGATGCGGGCAGGGCTGCCGGACGCAGACGCGACTTCATCTCCTCCTCCGGCTCCTCCAGGAATTCAAAAACGCGTTCCGCCGCGGCCGCGGAGGACTGCAGCATATTGGTCACCTGCGCCATCTGCGCGATGGGCTGGGTAAAGTTCCTGATATACTGGAAGAAGGACTGGATGTCTCCCACCTGGATCTTTCCGCGGATCACCATATAGCCGCCGAGGATCGCGACGACCACATAGCCCAGGTTTCCGATGAAGTTCATCAGGGGCTGCATCATGCCGCCGAAGAACTGGGCCCTCCAGGCCGTGTCCCGCAGCTGCGTGTTCACCACGTCAAAATCCTTCTCGGCATCCGCTTCTTTATGAAACGCTTTCACAATGGTGTGTCCGCCGTAGATCTCCTCGATCTGTCCGTTGACATCGCCCAGATATTTCTGGTGGTTGAAGAAATATTTCTGGGAATGCCCCATCACCAGCATGACCACTGTCATGGAGATGGGAAGGATGAGAACGGAGGCCACCGTCATCCAGACATTGATGCTGATCATCATGATCAGCACGCCGATGATGGACGTGACGGAGGTGACCAGCTGTGGAAAGCTCTGGTTCACGCCCTGCTGCAGGGTATCCACATCGTTGGTGATGCGGGAGAGCACTTCACCGGTGGTCCGGCTTTCATAATATTTCAGCGGCAGGACATTGATCTTTCTGGAAATGTCCTGGCGCAGCCGGTAGGTCACGTCGTTGGAGATTCCGGTCATCAGCAGTCCCTGCACCAGGGAGAACAGCGCTGAACACCCGTACAGCGCCATTACCGTCAGCAGGATCCGGCCGATCTTCGAGAAATTGATGCCGCCGGTCCCGCCGATCTTTGCCATGATGCCGGCAAACAGCTCCGTCGTCGCCTGTCCCAGCACCTTCGGCCCCACAATGTTGAAAATGGTGCCGCCGATGGCACAGACCAGCATGATGCTGAACTTTACTTTATAACGGGCCATATACCGGACCAGCCGGCCGATGGAGCCCTTGAAATCCTTTGCCTTGTCTCCCATTCCCGGAGGGCCGCCCGGTCCTCTTCGGCGAGGCGCTACTCTTCTGTCGTTCTCACTCATCCTGCCAGTTCCTCCTCCGAAAGCTGAGAGACCGCGATCTGACGGTAGACCTCACAGGTCTTCATCAGTTCTTCGTGCGTTCCCATTCCTGCCAGTTTCCCTTCGTCCAGCACAAGGATCAGGTCCGCGTGAATGATGGTGCTGATCCGCTGGGCAACGATCAGGGTGGTCACATCCTCCGCCTCCTGCTTCAGCGCGCGCCGCAGCGCCACGTCGGTCCTGAAGTCCAGGGCGGAAAAGCTGTCGTCAAAAATGAGGATCTCCGGATGCTTCGCGATGGCGCGGGCAATGGAAAGCCGCTGCCGCTGACCGCCGGAAACATTGGTGCCGCCCTGGGAGATGGTCTCCTGATACGTCTTCTCTCTTTCTTCTATGAATTCTTCAGCCTGGGCGATCCGGGCCGCGTGTTTCATGTCTTCCTCGGTACCGTCCGGATTTCCGTACAGAATGTTGGTGGCGATGGTGCCGGAAAACAGGATACTCTTCTGGGGCACATACCCGATGCGTCTGGCAATACTTTCTCTTGAAAGGGAGCGGACGTCCACGCCGTCCACCTTTACGGTGCCTTTCGTTGCGTCATAGAAGCGCACCACCAGGTTCACAAGGGTACTCTTTCCGCTTCCGGTGCTGCCGATAAAGGCGACGGTCTGGCCTTTTTCAGCACGGAAGCTGATATCCGTCAGCACATTTTCTTCCGCGTCCGGATAGGCAAAGGACACGTGATCGAATTCCACCGTTCCTCTGTCCTTTTCGTCCGGTTCCACAGGCTGTTCCGGCTCTTTCATGGCGACTTCCGTTCCCAGCACTTCCGCGATACGCCCTGCCGACACGTTGGCCCTTGGCAGGATAATGGACATCATGGAGATCATCAGGAAGGACATGATGATCTGCATGGCGTACTGAATGAACGCCATCATGTCGCCCACCTGCATGCCGCCCGCATCGATGGAACGGGCGCCGGTATAGATGATCAGCACGGAGATGCCGTTCATGATCATCATCATGGCCGGAAACATGAAGGTCATGCAGCGGTTGACGAAGAGGTTTGTCCTGGTCAGATCCAAGTTGGCCTGCTCAAAACGCTGTTCCTCATGCTCTTCTGCCGTAAAGGCGCGGGTGACCATGACACCGGTCAGCTGTTCGCGGCTGACCAGGTTCAGCCGGTCGATCAGCGTCTGAAGGATCCTGAATTTCGGCATGGCGACCTTAAACAGGATGAGCAGCAGACACATCAGCAGGACCAGCGCCAGAACAATGACCCATGAAAGGGAGGCGTTGGTGTTCATGACCTTCAGTACGCCGCCGATCCCATGGATAGGCGCGAACAGGACCATCCGAAGGCCCATGGCCAGGAACATCTGCACCTGCTGCACATCGTTGGTGCTCCGGGTGATCAGGGAAGCCGTGGAAAAATGGTGGAATTCCTCGCTGTTGAAGCTCATTACCTTCCGGTACACGTCCTTCCGGATGCGGTAGGCCACACCGGCCGCCATCCGGGAGCAGAGGAAGGCCACCAGCAGGTTTGCCGCCATCGCCGCCAGCGAAAGAAGCAGCATCAGTCCCCCGGTCACCAGAAGGTACCGGTTCTGGCGCACCGCCAGATCTTCGCCGAGCGTTTCGTACTCCTGCTGAACAAATCGGATGGCCATCTGGCTTTTGATGGAATCCGGCACCCCGGCAAGCCCTTCCGCCGCCTGCGAGAGCATCTGCTGCCTCATGGCTGCGGGCATGGCCTTCAGCATGGCCAGTGCCGTCTCAGGGTCCGGCATCTCGCCGGAAGCGGAAAACGGGGATCCCGCCTCACCGCCTTCGGATGTATCCG
>CACZSG010000012.1 GCA_902783665.1 uncultured Lachnospiraceae bacterium
CAGATCCTGCCTGTGGCCTCCTCCAGATGCCCGTTGTCCTCTTCGAGTCCTGCCGAAGCATCTTCCGGAGACCACAGGCAGGATCTGCCGCCTGATTTCAAAGACGATATACTGCAAAAAAGCCCTGCAGACATGCTGCTTTCTCAGCAGCCTGTCTGCAGGGCTTTTTTTCCAAACTCTTTTGTTTCTTAAATTCCAAAGTCTTTTGCTTCAAAGACTTTTATTCTTCTGAATTTTCTCCTGCCGGGTCAGGCTCTTCGTCAACCGGTGTGTCCGTTCTGGTTTCATCCGCAGGGACCGGAGCTGCTTCCGGGGCTTCATCCGCAGCCGCGGGAGCATCGTCGTCCAGCATCAGCGGCGCGTCCGCCTTGATCACTTCGTCCTCGTCCAGCACCCAGTCGTCCGGATCCTTTTCCTCTTCTTCGGTCTTAGGCATGAACTTTTTGAAGATCCTGGCGAAGAACCAGCATTTTCCGTAGGCGGTCACGGAGAAGCCCACCAGGATCCAGACCATCAGTCCGTACCAGATGGTGTAGCCGTTGATCAGGGTGACCAGTACGGGTGCGATGGTGAGCACCAGGATCACCATGGTGAAAGGAAAGCTGGCAATGGCCATGATCAGCGCGTTCTTGAAGGTGTTCTTTGTGCTGTTGTAGAATCTGGAAAGCACGGCGAACACATAGTTCAGCATGATCAGATAAAGGACCGCAAGCGCCAGGACAGCCACCGCGATCACCTTGGTGAAGGATCCGGTCATCCCGCGAAGGATCATGATGTCCGCCGCCAGGACAACGCCCGTGACCAGGAAGAACAGCCAGCATACGGTGGCCTGTTTGAAATTCTCCTTAAAAGAATGAAAGAAATTTCTGCTGATATATCCCTCCTCATTGTCCAGCATCTTGAGGCAGGTATAATACATGGCTGTCATGGAGGCTCCGATGGTAAAGACGGGTATGCTGCAGAGGATGAAGAGCAGGTTCAGGATCATCATGTCAGCCACTTTGCTTAGAAAACGGAACAGGGGGTTGTCCATGTTGAATAAGTTGCGCATAAAAATACCTTCTTTCCGCATTTTCCGGCAGGTTTTGTGCCGGAATCAATACAAACTTCTATGAGTATAGTTGAAAATGATAAAAAAATCAATGTATGCCGGATATCTTTCCCACGTTTCGCAAATTGACAATGCAGGGACCCTGTTGCTATAATGTGAGAATGCTCAGAATAGGGTTATTCTGTGCGTGAATACCCGCCGGCGGACGAGAAACGCCGGAGAAGGAGATGACTATGTATAAAAAAGTAACTACGGACCTGAATTTCGTGGAGCGGGAGAAAAAGACGCTGGAGTTCTGGAAAGAGAACGAGGTGTTCGAGAAAAGCCTGAAAATCCGCGAGGGCTGCCCGACGTATGTTTTCTATGACGGACCGCCCACAGCCAACGGCCAGCCCCATATCGGGCATGTACTGACCAGGGCGATCAAGGATATGATCCCCCGCTATCATGTGATGAAGGGCGAATATGTTCCCCGCAAGGCAGGCTGGGATACACACGGTCTTCCGGTGGAACTGGAAGTGGAAAAGGAAATCGGCATCGAGGGAAAAGAGCAGATCGAAGCCTACGGTCTGGACCCCTTTGTAAAAAAATGCAAGGAAAGTGTCTGGCGCTATAAGGGAATGTGGGAGGAATTCTCCGATGTGGTCGGTTTCTGGGCCGATATGGAGAACCCGTATGTTACCTATTATGATGACTATATCGAATCCGAGTGGTGGGCGCTGAAAACGATCTGGGACAAAAAGCTTCTGTACAAGGGCTTCAAGGTAGTGCCCTACTGCCCGCACTGCGGAACGCCGCTCTCCTCCCATGAAGTAGCCCAGGGCTACAAGAGCGTGAAGGAGCGTTCCGCCATCGTCAGGTTCAAGGCGAAGGGGGAAGACGCCTACTTCCTGGCCTGGACGACCACACCGTGGACGCTGCTGTCCAATACCGCGCTCTGCGTGAACCCGGAAGATACCTACTGCAAGGTAAAGGCGGCCGACGGCTACACCTACTATATGGCGGAAGCACTGCTTGAAACCGTTCTGGGCTCTCTGAAGAAAGAGGACAGTGACGCTCCGGCTTACGAGATCCTTGAAAGATATAAAGGAAAAGAGCTGGAATACAAGGAATACGAGCCGCTGTACCAGTGCTGCGCCGAGGCTGCTGTGAAACAGCGCAAAAAGGCACACTATGTCACCTGCGACAGCTACGTCACCATGTCCGACGGTACCGGTATCGTTCACATCGCGCCGGCTTTCGGTGAGGACGACGGCCGGATCGGCAGGGACTACGATCTTCCGTTCATCCAGTTCGTGGACCTGAAGGGCTACATGACAGAGGAACCCTTCAAGGGCATGCGTGCGAAACCGAACCCGCAGCTGGAGAAGGATGCCGTCAGCGCGGACCCGGAAGTGATCAAGGAACTGGCCGGCAGAGGACTGCTGTTCTCCGCGCCGAAGTTCGAACATGACTATCCGCACTGCTGGAGATGCAACACGCCGCTGCTGTACTACGCGCGTGAATCCTGGTTCATCAAGATGACCGCCGTGAAGGACGACCTGGTGGCCAACAACAAGAAGATCAACTGGATCCCGCCCAGCATCGGAGAAGGCCGTTTCGGCAACTGGCTGGAGAATATCCAGGACTGGGGCATCTCCCGGAACCGTTACTGGGGAACCCCGCTGAATATCTGGGAATGCCCGTGCTGCGGAAAGCAGACGGCTGTGGGCAGCCGCCAGGAACTGAAGGAACTGACCGGCCGCGAGGATGCCCTCACGGTAGAACTGCACCGTCCCTACATCGATGAGTACACCATCAAGTGTCCGGACTGCGGCGGCGAGATGAAGCGTGTTCCGGAGGTGATCGACTGCTGGTTCGACTCCGGAGCCATGCCCTACGCGCAGCTGCACTATCCGTTTGAGAACAAGGAGCTGTTTGAAAAATGGTATCCGGCTGCCTTCATCTCGGAGGCGGTGGACCAGACCAGGGGCTGGTTCTACTCGCTGCATGCCGAGGCAACGCTGCTGTTCAACCGCCCGGCCTATGAAAACGTCATCGTTATGGGCCTGGTGCTGGATGAAAACGGCGAGAAGATGAGCAAATCCAAGGGGAACGCCGTTGCGCCCATGGAAGCGCTGAAGACCTACGGCGCAGATGCCATCCGCTGGTATTTCTATACGAACAGCGCTCCGTGGCTGCCGAACCGCTTCTACGGAAAAGCTGTCCAGGAAGGACAGAGAAAGTTCCTGGGCACCCTGTGGAACACTTATGCGTTCTATGTGCTTTACGCGAATATCGACAGCTTTGACCCGACCAGGTACACCCTTGACTATGACAAACTGGGTGTCATGGATAAATGGCTGCTTTCGAAAATGAACTCCATGGTCCGCAATACGGACGCGAACCTTGCCGCTTATAAGATTCCTGAAGCCGGCAAGGAACTGGAAACCTTCGTGGACGACATGAGCAACTGGTACGTGCGCCGCTGCCGTGACCGCTTCTGGGCCAAAGGCATGGAGCAGGACAAGATCAATGCGTTCATGACCCTGTATACGGCTCTGGTGAACGTATGCAAGGCTGCCGCCCCGATGATCCCGTTCATGACGGAGGAGATCTACCAGAATATCGTCCGCAGCGTGGACGCTTCCGCGCCGGAATCCATTCATCTGTGCGACTATCCGCAGGCGGATGAAAGCCGGATCGATCCCGAACTGGAACGCCGGATGGACGAAGTGCTGAAGGTGGTCGTCATGGGACGTGCCTGCAGAAACGCGGCCAACGTGAAGAACCGTCAGCCTATCGGAAACATGTACGTGAAAGCGCCGGAAGCCCTTCCGGAATATTTCTCCGACATTATCCGCGATGAGCTGAACAGCAAGAAAGTCACCTACACGGATGACGTGAGCGGATTTATCAGCTACAGCTTCAAACCGCAGCTGAAGACAGTAGGACCCAAATACGGCAAACTTCTGGGAGGCATCCGCAAAGCCCTGCCGGAACTGGACGGCAATGCAGCCATGAAGGAACTGAAAGAGAGCGGTTCCATCAGGCTTGACATCGACGGAACGGAAGTCGTGCTTGCCGAGGAGGACCTGCTGATCGAGACGCAGCAGAGCGAAGGATTCGTGACGGAGACCAACGGGGAGATCTCCGTGGTGCTGGATCTGAACCTGACACCGGAACTGATCGAGGAGGGCTTCGTGCGTGAACTGATCAGCAAGATCCAGAACATGCGTAAAGAAGCCGGATTTGAAGTGATGGACCGCATCCGCGTATCCGTCACCGACAATCAGAAGATGGAAGAACTCTTCAAAAAGTACGAGAAGGATATTCTTGGCGATGTCATGGCCGCAGAGGCTGTCTACGGAAAGACCGTGGGCTTCGGCAAGGACTGGAACATCAACGGAGAACATGTGGCACTTGGTGTAGAGAAGCTTTCATAAGAGGAGTAAAATATTATGAATAAACTGGTGGATAAAAAAGCATTCAAGCATGCGGTGAAGGAGAACGTCAGAAACCTGTTCCGCAAGACCATAGACGAGGCCGATCAGCAGCAGCTGTTCCAGGCAGTTTCGTATGCGGTGAAGGACGTGATCATCGACAACTGGCTGGCAACCCAGAAACAGTACGAGATTGATGATCCGAAGACCGTCTACTACATGTCCATGGAGTTCCTGATGGGCCGCGCCCTCGGCAACAATCTGATCAACCTGACCGCTTACAAGGAAGTAAAGGAAGCGCTGGACGAGATGGGCTTCGACCTGAACGTGATCGAGGACCAGGAGCCCGACGCGGCTCTGGGCAACGGCGGTCTTGGCCGTCTTGCAGCCTGTTTCCTGGATTCCCTGGCAACGCTGGGCTACTCCGCCTACGGCTGCGGCATCCGCTACCGCTACGGTATGTTCAAGCAGAAGATCAAGAACGGATACCAGGTGGAAGTGCCGGACAACTGGCTGAAGAACGGCAATCCCTTCGAACTGCGTCGTCCGGAATACGCGAAGGTCGTCAAATTCGGCGGCTATGTGCGCGTGGAATATGACGAAGCGACCAGAAGAAACCACTTCATCCAGGAAGGCTACCAGTCCGTACGCGCCATTCCGTTTGACATGCCCATCCTCGGCTACAACAACAATGTGGTAAATACCCTTCGTGTCTGGGACGCGGAAGCCATCACGGATTTCCAGCTGGACCACTTTGACAAGGGCGACTACCAGAAGGCCGTGGAACAGGAGAACCTGGCGAAGAACATCGTAGATGTCCTGTATCCGAACGACAACCATTACGCCGGCAAGGAACTGCGCCTGAAACAGCAGTATTTCTTCATTTCCGCCAGCGTGCAGGAGGCTGTCGAAAAATACAAGAGAACACATTCCGATATCCGGAAATTCTACGAGAAGGTTACCTTCCAGCTGAACGATACCCATCCGACGGTTGCCATCGCCGAGCTGATGAGAATCCTGCTCGATGAAGAAAAACTGGAGTGGGACGAGGCCTGGGAGGTCACCACAAAGACCTGCGCCTACACCAACCACACCATCATGGCGGAAGCCCTTGAGAAATGGCCCATCGAGCTGTTCTCCCGCCTGCTTCCGCGTGTATACCAGATCATCGAAGAGATCAACAACCGTTTCGTCCGCAGGATCCAGGAGATGTATCCGGGCAACCAGGAGAAGGTCCGCAAGATGGCCATCATCTACGACGGACAGGTCAAGATGGCTCATCTGGCCATCGCAGCAGGCTATTCCGTCAACGGTGTGGCCCGTCTGCATACGGAGATCCTGAAGCATCAGGAACTGAAAGACTTCTACGAGATGATGCCGGAGAAGTTCAACAACAAGACGAACGGCATCACCCAGAGACGTTTCCTGCTTCACGCGAACCCGCTGCTGGCCGACTGGGTTACGGACCACATCGGGGACGAATGGATCACGGACCTGCCGCAGATCGCGAAGATGAAGCTGTTCGCCGACGATCCGAAGGCCCAGCAGGAATTCATGAACATCAAGTATCAGAACAAGCTGCGCCTCGCGAAGTACATCAAGGAACACAACGGCATCGACGTGGATCCGCGCTCCATCTTCGACGTTCAGGTAAAGAGGCTGCATGAGTACAAGCGCCAGCTGCTGAACATCCTGCACGTCATGTACCTGTACAACCAGATCAAGGATCATCCGGAAATGCCGTTCTATCCCAGAACCTTCATTTTCGGCGCGAAGGCCGCTGCCGGCTAGCGCCGCGCGAAGCTGACCATCAAGCTGATCAACAGCGTGGCTGAAGTGATCAACAACGACGCTTCCATCAACGGCAAGCTGAAGGTCGTCTTCATTGAGGACTACCGTGTTTCCAACGCAGAGATCATCTTCGCGGCCTCCGATGTCTCCGAACAGATCTCTACCGCAAGTAAGGAAGCTTCCGGAACCGGCAACATGAAGTTCATGCTGAACGGCGCTCCGACCCTCGGCACCATGGACGGCGCGAATGTTGAGATCGTGGAAGAAGTAGGCGAGGAGAATGCCTTCATCTTCGGCCTGTCCGCGGACGAAGTCATCCGCTACGAGAACCAGGGCGGCTACTATCCCATGGACTACTTCAACAACGACCAGGATATCCGCCGCGTACTGATGCAGCTGATCAACGGCGAATACTCCCACGGCGACATGAACCTGTTCCGTGAGATCTACGATTCCCTGCTGAACACCAACAGCAGCGACCGCGCGGACACCTACTTCATCCTGGCAGACTTCAAGCCCTACGCTGAAGCACAGCGCCGCGTGGAAGAAGCCTACCGCGATGAGAAGCGCTGGGCAAAGATGGCCATCCTGAACATGGCAAGCTCCGGCAAGTTCTCCTCCGACCGCACCATCCAGGAGTACGTGGATGAGCTGTGGCACCTGGACAAAGTAGAGATCAAGGTGGATCCGCAGAGCTTCGAATCCAAATAAACAGAAATGAGTCAGAGGGACTCATTCGAAGTGGGACAACAGGGACGTTCGCCTCTGTCCCACTAAAGTGACGAGCCGGAGCTTTCCGGCTCGTATCCTTTAGTGGGACAGAGGCGAACGTCCCTATTGTCCCGGGAAAAACGGCAATCCGGGGGATGCGGAAGCTCATGGAGAAGAAAGAGAAAAAAGAGAATATAGAGAAAAAATATTTTACCTACATCCTTCGCTGTGCGGACGGAACTCTGTATACAGGCTATACGACCGACCCGGAAAGAAGGGTAAAGGCGCATAACAGCGGGAAAGGGGCCCGATATACCCGCAGCAGACTGCCCGTGTCACTGGTCTATCTGGAAACACATGAAACAAAACATGATGCCATGTCCAGGGAAGCGCTGATCAAGCAGCTGTCTCACCAGGAAAAAGAAGCACTGATCAGGCAGCTGCCCCAACAGGGAAACAGTGTTGATCTTGCATTTTTACACATAATACGGTAAACTCTTCTGGATAATGTCTTCCGCAAAAGGAAAGACATGTAATAGGTTCTTTTCAGAGGTGGCGACCTGAATGATAAAGTGGAAAAAACTACTTGCCGGCCTGCTTGCGGCGGGAATGCTGTTCTCTTCAGGCATGGCGGCATATGCAGAGGAAGAATATGAGGAGGATCCCATTCCGGACTCCTACTACTATACAATAGAAACGAACGAACTGGAGGGATGGCCGCAGGGCCCGGCCATCGAAGCTGCTTCCGCGGCTGTGATGGACCTGGATTCAGGCGCTTTCCTGTACAGCAAGAATGCGACGGCCAAGCAGTATCCCGCCAGCATTACAAAGATCATGACCACGCTTCTGCTGCTGGAGAACTGTGATCTTGACGCGCCCATCACCTTTTCGGACGTGGTGTACAAGATCGAGGACGGCAGCTCCCACCTGGGCGTTCAGCCGGGGGAGGAGATGACCATCCGGGACTGCGCCTACGGCATCATGCTGGCCTCCGCCAACGATATGTCCAACGGAATCGCGGAATATGTGGCGGGAAGCGTCGAAGCCTTCGCGGATATGATGAATGAGCGGGCCGCGAAGATCGGATGTGTAAATACACATTTTTCAAATCCGCACGGTTTGTATTCCGACGATCACTATACCTGCGCCCACGATATGGCGCTGATCGCCAGGGAAGCCTATAAGAATCCGGCCTTCCGGGAGATCACGGGCACCCATTACTACACACGCCCCAAGACAAACCTGAACGAGGAGGAATGGGTCTACAGCAACCATCACAAGATGCTGGATTCTGACTCCGAATACTACCGTTCCTGGGTCACGGGAGGCAAAAACGGGTTCACGGAGGCCTGCCTGAACACATTGGTCACCTTCGGCGAACTGGACGGAAAAAGGCTGGTCGGCGTGATCCTAAGGGTGAATGGAGCGGGCAAGGCATACGAAGAAACCACCCAGATCATGGAATATGGTTTCAATAATTTTGTTACAGAAAATAAATCAATTGGTAATACTAATGAATCATTTTATGGTATAATAGACATGATTTATCCCGGTGAGGCGGGAAAGTGGCAGTCACCTGCCTGGAAACGACAGGCCTCGTCGGGCACATATATCACCGTTTCTTACCCGTATGGGTTTTCGAAAAGTTCGCTGCAGAAGGATACATCCAGGGCAGAGGGGTCTCTGGAGAGAAGGATTGGCTACAGCTGGCAGAGCTGGCCGTTGGGGACGGCACGCGGAACCTTCTATCCGTTCGCGGGTCCGGTCGAGTTTTTCTTTGAACGGCCTTCGCCGTTCGCAAAGACGGAACTGACCTCCGTGCAGGAAGGCAACTTACAGCTTGAGAGTTTCTCGGATGTGCGTGTTTTTGCCAAAGTCCTGACGGAATCCGGATACGATTTCCTGATCAGCCGGGTGAAAGAACATCCGGGCATTGCAATCGCAGCGGCAGCGGCAGTCGTGCTGATCGTCGGCTTATTCCTTACACTTCTCATTCTTCGGGCAACGAAGAAGATGCGCAGGCGCAGGCGAAGAAGGATCGCGGCGCTCAAACAGCAGCAGAGAGAGGAAGAGATCGACCGTATGACGACCGCGGAAATAGAGGCAGAGCTTCGGGCCGCATTACAGGAGGAAGCACGGGAGAAATTGGAAAGGTAACAAGGGGTATTTCTAAAAATCAGATCAGGGGAGGACGCTTATGAACTGGGTTGCGCCAATCAAGGACGAGGAGACACTCGAAAAATTCAAAGAGAAGCTGCGGGAGATGGATGATAAGTACTACATCATGTTCGAGATCGGAGTGGGGACCGGTCTTCAGCTTCAGGAAATACTGAAATTCAAGAACAAGGATATCCGGGACAAGGACACCATCGAGGCGTCCATCGGGACAAAGAATATCCGCAGGACCTTTGTCATCCCGGAAGATCTGAAAAAGATCATTCATGATTATACAGAGGGAAAGGATCCGGAAGCCTATCTCATCATCGGACATGCAAGCTCACCGGCTCCGCTTTCCAGAGAACAGGCATACAGAGCGTTCAAGAGCGCCGGAAAGAGCATGGGACTCACCTCCATCGGAGCACAGACCATGCGGAAGACCTTTGCCTGGAGATATTACAAGTCCACCGGCGACATCTATTATCTGCAGAATCTCCTGAACCATGCTTCACCGTCCATTACCTACCGTTATATTGGCGAAAAACCCAATGTGGAAGTTTACCTTCGCAAGATGACACCGGAAGAGAACGAGAGAAGCCGTTATCTTCTGTATACAGACAACAACGGAAAGAAACGGATCGAGAAGATCCAGGAGCTGCTTTCCGAGATCACGAAAGAGATGGACAACCCGCTCAACAACGATGCATTCTTCGGAAGAGTGGATTGCCTGCTGACAGAGATGGAAGAACTCATCGAGAACTTCAATTCAACCAAATAATCATCCTTTCAACCAATTGATCATCCTTTCAAGAACCCCGCGGCCCGGGAGGCAGGCCGCGGGGTTTGTCATTTTGCATATAAAAAAGTAACCGGTTTCGTCAGGTTGAACGAAAAACCTCCGGGGGAGGTAATTCCTAAGCAGAACGTACAAGGGTTTAAAAGAAAGTTTGTACACTTCGGGTATAGTCAAAACTGGAGGAAATGAGTATACTTCTTTTAGTCGCTGACCGGGTTCCCCGGCGAGTTACGCTTTATTATCAGGAGGAAAAATCATGGCAAGCTTATCACTGAAGCATATCAACAAGACTTATCCGAATGGATTTGAAGCTGTTAAAGATTTCAACCTTGAGATCGCAGACAAAGAATTCATCATTTTCGTAGGACCGTCCGGATGCGGAAAATCCACAACCCTTCGTATGATCGCAGGTCTGGAAGAGATCTCCGCCGGCGAACTGAAGATTGGTGACAGAGTCGTTAACGACGTAGAGCCGAAGGACAGAGATATCGCAATGGTATTCCAGAGCTACGCTCTGTATCCGCACATGACCGTTTATGATAACATGGCATTCTCTCTGAAACTGAGAAAGGTTCCGAAAGCAGAGATCGACAAAATGGTTCGTGAAGCTGCTAAGATCCTTGACCTGGAGAAACTGCTCGACCGTAAACCGAAGGCTCTTTCC
>CACZSG010000013.1 GCA_902783665.1 uncultured Lachnospiraceae bacterium
GCCTGCGGAATATACAGTTCCTTCAGGGTCTTGATGGAATAGGGATCGGTCATGCCGGCAATGTAGTCGCATACCACCTGTTCCAGTGAAAAGCCCCGTGTTTCCATCATCTGAAGGTAATCCCCGGGCAGCTCGCCGGGATGCTGCGTATAGTAATGGTACAGTTCCTGCACCAGGCGGATGGCCTTCGTCTCCTCGCGCTTCGCGACAGGGTCCGTATATACACGTTCAAACATGAATTTCCGCAGGTCCGACATGGCCCGGGACATCTCCGCTGACATGCGGATCCGGTCCTGATCCTCACTGTTGACCACCACATCGTGGATCAGCGTGTTCAGCCGTTTTCTGGTGGTGTCTCCGACGGCCAGGCGCAGGTCCGAGGGAATATCCTCTTCCTGAAGAATGCCGGCCCGTTCCGCGTCGTCAATATCGTGGTTGATGTAGGCGATCTTGTCGCAGATGCGGACGATCTGCCCCTCCAGTGTCTTCGGTGAGCCGCTGGTGCGGTGATTCAGGATCCCGTCTCGCACTTCCCGGGTCAGGTTCAGTCCTTCTCCGTTCTTTTCCAGCACCTCCACCACCCGAAGGCTCTGGGCCGCATGGGTGAAACCGCCGGGGCAGACGGCATTCAGCGCCCTTTCTCCGGCGTGTCCGAAGGGGGTATGTCCCAGGTCATGGCCCAGCGCGATGGCATCGGCCAGATCCTCGTTCAGCCGGAGCGCCTTGGCTATGGTCCGGGAGATCTGGGAAACTTCCAGGGTATGCGTCATCCTGGTGCGGTAATGATCCCCTTCCGGGATCAGGAACACCTGTGTTTTCTGCTTCAGTCTTCGAAAAGCCTTGCTGTGCAGAATGCGGTCCCGGTCCCTCTGATACTCCGTGCGTATGTCGCAGGGTGTCTCATAGACTTCCCTGCCCTCTGACTGATCACTGAAAGCCGCAAACGGGCTGAAATACTGGTGTTCCAGCATTTCGGTCTTTTCCCTGATCGTCATAAGCTCCTCCCGGTCCTCATCCGGACCCGTGTGGCTGAAAAAATATACAACCGATGTGTCTCAACCTCGATTATAACTGTATCACCTGTCAAAATCAAGATATCCGGAGATGCCGAACCCGGCACCGTCCGTCCTCACACAGACGGCCCCCTGCCGCATGGTATAGTACAGCCTGCAACCTGTGCCGGATAGTCTTTCCACCGTTTCCGCTGCCGGGTGGCCGTACCGGTTCACCCTTGCGCAGGAAATGATCCCGGCCTTTGGGGAGACTCTGGCCAGAAAAGCCGTCCTGCTGGCGTTCGCGCTGCCGTGGTGACCGACCTTCAGGACGTCTGCCCGAAGGTCTTCCCCGGAAGAGGCAAGCATCTCCTCTCCCTCCTGCTCCAGATCTCCCGTGAACAGCATTCGGAAGCTTCCGACGTGAAGCATCAGCACCATGGAATCCTGGTTTTTGTCGCCGGTCAGGCGTTTCCTGTCCGGGGAAAGACACTGCAGCATGCCCTGCTCTCCTTTCTGTGTTGCCCCGATGTCCACACGGTCGCCGCACTGCATCCAGTATACAGCAATCCCCTTTGCCCTGGCAGAAGCCGCCAGCGCTTCCGCCTTTTCATCCCCCTCCGGAAACAGGGGCAGCACCAGCCGCTCTACGGTCACCCCATGTACGTTCCGTCCAGCCAGATTGGCGTCCGCTTCCTTCAGATACTCTTCCAGCGCGCTGATGTGGTCCTGGTCCGTATGGGAGATAAACCACCAGTCGATGGTCCGGATCCCTTTGTATTTCAAGGTCTTCTCCATTCTTCTGTCCCAGATCTGAAGCGCGGATGTACTTCCTCCGTCAATCAGGCAGGCGTGGCCTGCCCGCAGCTGGATCACACAGCCGTCCCCCTGTCCCACGTCAAGACAGGTCACCTCGGCATCTTTCATCGGACAGACGGTAAAAGAGAGGGCGGCCGACAGCAGGCCGGCTGTCCAGAGCACCCTGCACAGGTTCTTTTTCTCTGTCCGTTCCATGATCTGCCTCGTTATCTGCCATACCAGGAAAAGCGCCGCGTAATACAGGAAAACGTGTCCCGGAGACGGTCTTCCGCATACCAGGA
>CACZSG010000014.1 GCA_902783665.1 uncultured Lachnospiraceae bacterium
CTTCGCCTCATCAATCGCCTTACCGATATCATGGCGGTAATACTTGTTTTCAAACCAGACTTTATCCGCGGCGGCGTAAGCATTCGCCCTCGCTTCCTTCAGAGTTTTTCCAAGGGCGGTCACTCCGAGCACGCGCCCTCCGTTCGTGACGATCTGTCCGTCTTTTCGGGCAGTCCCGGCGTGGAACACGAACGTGTCACTGCTTCCGGCAAACTGCTCCAGTCCCTGTACCGGAAAGCCTTTCCTGTAACTGACGGGATAACCGTCGGACGCAAGCACGACGCATACGGCCGCATTGTCGTCAAACTCCAGTTCTTTCTGATCCAGTGTCCCGTCGATGCAGGCCTCGAAAATATCTACGATATCGCTTCGCATTCTCGGAAGTACGACCTGTGTCTCCGGGTCACCAAACCTGGCATTGTATTCCAGCACTTTGGGACCGTCTGCCGTCAGCATCAGGCCGAAGAAAATGATTCCCTTAAAAGGTCTTCCTTCCGCTGCCATGGCATCCACGGTGGGCTGGAAAATGTTTTTCATGCAGTATTCATCAATTTCCTTCGTATAGAAAGGACTGGGTGAAAATGTACCCATGCCGCCCGTGTTCAGGCCCGTATCTCCGTCCCCGGCCCGCTTATGGTCCTGAGCGCTTGTCATGGTACGGATCGTTCTGCCGTCAACAAAAGAAAGGACGGAGACCTCCCGACCGGTCATGAACTCCTCAATGACCATCTGTTCGCCGGCAGCACCGAACTTTTTGTCCAGCATGATCTCCCGGACACCGTCCTGCGCTTCCTTCAGGTCTTTACAGATCAGGACCCCTTTGCCGAGAGCCAGGCCGTCCGCTTTCAGGACGATGGGGAATTTTGCGTTTTCAAGATAGGCCAGTGCCTGATCCGCATTGTCAAATGTCTCGTATGCCGCGGTAGGGATACCGTACTTCTTCATCAGATCCTTGGAAAATGCCTTGGAACCTTCCAGAACAGCGGCATTCTTACGGGGTCCGAAGACTCTGAGGCCCTGCTGTTCGAAAACATCCACGATGCCGCCCACCAGGGGATCGTCCATGCCGATCACGGTCAGATCGATCTGTTCCTGCTTTGCGAATGCCGCAAGCTTTTCAAACTCCATGGCTTTTATGTCGACGCATTCGGCATATTCTTCAATGCCGGCATTTCCCGGCGCACAGTAAATTTTGTCCACTTTCGGGCTCTGGGCCACCTTCCATGCGATGGCATGTTCCCTTCCGCCGCTGCCTACGATCAGAACTTTCATTTGATCCTCACCCTTCCGTCTTCTACTGTTACTCTGCCCTGGGCGATCAGACTGATCGCTTCTGGCAGAAGTTTCCATTCTGCTTCTTCCATGACACGCCGCTGCAGAATTTCCGGTGTGTCATCCTGGTGTATTTCCACAGCCTTCTGCAGAAGGATAGGACCTGTATCGGTCCCTCCGTCCACAAAATGGACCGTGGCGCCCGTTACGCGCACGCCCCTCGCCAGAGCGGCCTCATGCACTTTCAGGCCATAGTATCCTGTCCCGCAGAAAGATGGGATCAGCGCAGGGTGAATGTTGATGATCCGGTTGGGATATGCGTCCACAATGATCTGCGGGATCACCACAAGGCACCCGGCCAGCACGACAAGATCCGGCCGGCAGGCATCGATCGCCTCCTTCAGGGCTGCATTGAATTCTTCGGGAACAGGATGCTGCTTCCTTGTCACGCATACGGCTTCGATCCCGGCTTTCCGGGCCCGTTCCAGCGCAAAGGCTCTGTCACTGTTGCTGATCACCCTGACCACCTGCGCTTCCCGGATCGTTCCGTCCGCGATCCTGTCAAGGATCGCCTGCAGATTTGTACCTCCGCCGGAAACCAGGACTGCAAGTCTTAACATAAGGTGACTCCTTTCTCGCCCCGGACTGCCTCACCGATCACATACGGTGTTTCTCCGGCTGCTTTCAGCGCTTCCAGCGTTTTATCCGCATCCTCAGCGCGGACACCGATCACCATTCCGATACCCATGTTGTAGGTATTATACATCATTTTCTCTTCGATCTGTCCCTGTTTCTGCAGCATGCGGAAAATGGCAGGCACTTCATAGCTGTCTTTTCTGATCAGCGCGCGGACACCTTCCGGAAGCATGCGGGGCACGTTCTCATAGAATCCGCCGCCGGTAATATGGCTGCATGCCCTGATCGTCACGCCGGCTTCTTTCACGCTGCGCAGCGCTCTGACATAGATCTTCGTAGGCGCGAGCAGTGCTTCTCCCAGCGTGGTATTCAGTTCATCATGATACTGTTCGAGGGCTTTCCGCTCCATCGGGAAAACTTTGCGCACAAGAGAAAAACCGTTGCTGTGAACGCCCGAAGAAGCAATTCCGATAAGGACATCCCCGCTGCCGAGATCCTGTCCCGTGATCAGGTCCTTCTGATCCACGATACCCACCGCAAATCCGGCCAGATCATACTCATCTTCCGGATAGAACCCGGGCATTTCGGCGGTTTCCCCTCCGATCAGAGCCGCTCCGGCCTGTGCGCATCCTTCAGCCACACCGCTTACGATCTGGGCGATCTTTTCAGGATAGTTTTTCCCGCAGGCAATATAATCCAGGAAAAACAGAGGTTCTCCGCCGGCGCAGGCGATATCGTTGACACACATGGCAACACAGTCGATTCCGACCGTATCATGTTTGTCAAGAATAAAGGCCAGTTTCAGCTTGGTGCCGACTCCGTCTGTTCCCGAAACAAGTGTCGGGTTCTCCATCTTCTGAAAACCCTTCATGGAAAACGCGCCTGAAAAACCTCCGATCCCGGTCAGTACTTCCGGGCGCATCGTTTTAGCAATGTGTTCCTTCATCAGTTCCACAGATCTGTATCCGGCTTCAATATCCACACCAGCGTTCTTATAGTCCATTTTTTCCTCCATTAATTATAATTCTGATAACCGGTTTCCTGAAGACGCTCATCTTTTTTCTCTACCTGCTGTTTCAGCTCGGCCGTATATGCTTTCAGCTTTTCAAGCAGTTCCGGGTCCGAAACGGCCAGGATCTTAGCTGCCAGAATTCCGGCATTCGCGCCGCCGTTAATGGCGACCGTTGCCACCGGAATGCCGGACGGCATCTGAACGATCGAATACAGGGAATCACGCCCTCCAAGGGAAGTGGTATGCATCGGGATCCCGATGACAGGCATGGGGAAGATCGCTGCACACATTCCGGGCAGATGAGCTGCCATGCCCGCTCCCGCAATGATCACCTTGAATCCTTTTTCCTCCGCTGTCTTTGCATATTCAAAAAAGACATCCGGCTCCCTGTGCGCAGAGATGATCCTCATCTCGTACTCTATACCGAATTTCTCAAGCATGGCTGCAGCTTTGCTCATGACAGGCATGTCAGAGTCGCTGCCCATTACTATTCCTACTTTTGCCATTCGTATCTCTCCTTCCCTTAGGCTGTCCTGTTGTGTACGATTTATTCCGTGTCGTGTTTATGCCGCAAGTCCGAAGCAGAAGATCAGGAACCAGACGATCAGCCAGATGGCACACCATACAGTCCCGAATTTGCTGAAAAACGCGTACTTGCAGTCATCCCTGAAGCTTGCGAAACCGAAAGTGAGACCGCAGAATGCCATGGCCAGCCCGGTAAAGCCCGCCGCCCCCATCCAGGGAGCTCCGTTCCCTCTGGTCTGCCAGGCGATTCCAAGCAGGACTGCGAAAAGGACGCAGGAGATGCTTCCGAGCACCGTAGCCGTTATCCCGTTGACCGAATGCTTTCTGGTCTCAAATGAATAAGATACTTTCTTTGCCAACTGTTTTTCCTCCGGAAATCATCCGAATTCAGATTACCATATCCTCTTTGCTTTTCAGCAGACGGGCGCCGCTGATGATCAGAAGAACGCCCAGTGTAATGCCGCTGATCACCGTAATGATCCCGCATACCAGGTTGCCGATCCCGGTATTTACGATAGTCTTAAACCTTTTTTCGTTCATGTCGGCTCCTTACTGTGCGACACCGTACTGCCGGTAGTACGCATCTATTCTCTGTTTTTTCTCATCGTCGATGATGACAGTTCCGTTGATCTCCCGCCCGTAAAGGTAGGAAACCACTTCCTCCATGTTTACGATGGAAGCCGTCCGGATCCCGTAGGTTTCTTCGATCTCGGCCAGCGCGCTCCGGGTTCCCTTGCCGCATTCCATGCGGTCCACGGAAACGATCAGGCCCTGCGGCACAACATTTCCCTGTGCCTTCAGGATGGGAACCGTTTCGGCAATGGAAGTTCCCGCCGTCGTCACATCCTCGATCAGGATCACCCTGTCCCCTTCCGAGACCGGTCCACCGAGAAGGATGCCTGTATCGCCATGGTCTTTCACTTCTTTGCGGTTGGAGCAGTAACGGACATCTTTGCCATACAGCTGGGAAATAGCCACCGCAGTCGTCACGGAAAGCGGAATTCCTTTGTATGCAGGTCCGAAGAGCACATCAAAATCCACTCCGAAGGCGTTCTCGATCGCACGCGCATAGTATTCCCCCAGCCGTTTCAGCTGTGACCCGGTCCTGTAAAACCCCGTATTAATAAAGAAGGGAGTCTTCCGTCCGCTCTTGGTGACAAAATCCCCAAAGCGAAGCACCTGGCATTCCACCATGAATTCTATAAACTCCTGCTTGTACTGATCCATCTGTTCTCCTCCGTTGTCTTTGTTATACCAGGCCTGTGATCTCCCGGACACTTTCTATTTTCTGTTCAGTAAGATAATGCTCTATTCCTTCCAGGACGTCAAGTGCTGCTGTCGGATTTCGGAAAGTTGCCGTGCCCACAGCCACCGCACTTGCGCCTGCAAGCATCAGCTCCACGGCATCCTCGCCGGTCGTGACCCCTCCCATTCCGATGATCGGAATGCTGACGGCATGGGCACACTGCCATACCATCCGCACCGCTACCGGATGAATGGCCGGACCGGACAGTCCTCCCGTCCCGTTTGCAAGGACGAAGGTCTTTCTGTAAATATCTATCTTCATGCCGGTGATGGTATTGATGAGAGAAACTGCATCCGCTCCCGCGGCTTCCACGGCTTTTGCGATCTCCGTGATATCCGTCACATTCGGGCTCAGTTTCATAATGACCGGCTGTTTTGCGTGTTTTTTTATTTCGGAAGTGATCTGCATGGCAGCATGCGGATCCTGTCCGAAGGCTATGCCTCCGGATTTCACATTCGGGCAGGAGATATTGATCTCAAGAAGATCCGCCGCCTCCTCAGAGAGCCGTTCCACCACCTCGCAGTAATCCTCCACGGTTCTTCCGCAGACATTTACGATCACGCGGGAGCCTGCCTGTTTCAGAAAAGGCAGATCCCGTCTGCAGAACGTCTCGATTCCCGGATTCTGAAGCCCTACGGCATTCAGCATGCCGCTTCTGACTTCCGCCACCCGGGGGACCGGGTTCCCGGGCCACGGCACATTGGCCACTCCCTTTGTGACCACGGCGCCGAGTCTGGAAAGATCCATATAATCTCCGTATTCCATCCCGGATCCGAATGTTCCGGAAGCAGTCATGACCGGATTTTTCAATGTAACGCCTGCAATTTCTACCTGCAGATCTGGCTTCATGGCATCTGGTCTCCTTCCGTTGTCAAATCTGTACTTCCTCTGCGGCAAAGACAGGGCCTTCCCTGCAGATGCGGCTGTTATGGACCCCCGTATGCTCGTCCGTCCCGACTGTCCCTGTCACACAGGCCAGGCAGGCACCGATCCCGCAGGCCATCCGTTCTTCCAGGGAAATCCAGCACCGGATCCCCTTCTCGACGGCATAGGCTTTTACAGCTGCGAGCATGGGCTTGGGTCCGCAGGCAAAAATGACGTCCGCTTCCAGGCCATTTTCCCGGATCGCGTCAAGTACCGTTCCTTTCGTTCCCGCACTGCCGTCCTCGGTGGCAATATACAGCCTGCCGGCTCCGCCCAGCTCTTCGGTAAGAAACAGGGCGTCTCTGTATCCAGCGGTGATCATGACATCGCCGGAAATCTCTCTGGCAGTTTCCAGCATCGGAGGAATTCCGATTCCTCCGCCGATCAGAAGAACGCGGCGTCCTTCAGCCTCCTTCAGGGGGAACCCGTTACCCAGCGGCCCCATAAGATCAAGCGTATCCCCGGGCAAAAGACCGGAAAACTCCGAAGTACCGGCCCCGGCAACACGGTAGACCAGCCTGATGGCGCCTTTCGCTCTGTCAATTTCGCAGATGCTGATCGGCCTTGGAAGCAGGCGGGTCTCATTATTGCAATACAGAGAAACAAACTGCCCAGCACATGCTGCCGCAGCCGTCTCGGGCGCGGACAGCCAGAGGCTGAAAATGCCTTCCCCCAGCTTCGTCTGTTCTATGACTACAGCGCGCTGCATCTTTTTTTTCTGCATGGCTGTCTCTCCTTATCCCACTGCTTTTTTCAGGTCTTCTATCATGTCTTTCACTGCCGCGCGGCTGGCGTCCGCAAAGGCATCACCGCCGAACGCGGAATACTTTTCCTGTTTCCAGGCTGCAATGATCCCTCTTGAAGAATTGACGATCGCTCCCAGCCCGTCAGGGTTAAAGAACGGGGCAAGGTCCTCCGCCTTTCCTCCCTGCGCGCCGTAGCCAGGCACAAGGATCATGGATTTCGGCATGATCCGGCGCAGCACACGGCCCATTTCCGGGTAAGTAGCCCCAACAACGGCACCTACATAACTGTACGTTTCGCCCATGCAGCTTTCCGCCCAGGAAGCCACCATCTCTCCAACCTTTTCGTAGAGCGGCCTTCCATCCGTCAGGCGGTCCTGGAATTCTCCGCTGGAGGGATTGGATGTCTTTACAAGCACAAAAATACCTTTTTTGTACTCTTTGCAGACATCAAGGAACGGCTTGACCCCGTCACTGCCCAGATAGGGGTTTACCGTCGCGAAATCTTCATTGAAAGGAGCAAACCGGTTCGAACCTACTTCCACCATGCCAAGATGCCCTGCGGCATACGCTGCGGATGTAGACCCGATATCTCCTCTTTTAATGTCTCCGATCACTACCAGGTCCTTTTCGTGGCAGTATGAGACCGTTTTCTCAAATGCCTTAAGTCCCGGAATTCCGAACTGCTCATACATGGCGATCTGCGGCTTGACCGCCGGGATCAGATCGTACACAGCATCCACGATCTGCCTGTTGAACTGCCAGATGGCTTCCGCCGCGCCTTCAAGTGTCTCTCCGTATTCCTTAAATGCTTTCTCTTTTACGCCATCCGGAACATAAGACAGCATGGGATCCAGACCCACCACAACAGGTGCGCCGGTCTCCCTGATTTTGCCAGTCAGTTTTTCGATCATCTGTGTCGTCTTCCTTTCAGGGTGTGAATGTATGTTTTCAGATTGTCTTTTTCTCAGTTTGTGCTCCCGAGGATGCGGTCTTCTGCCAGCTCTCCACTCCCTCTGTGTTTTCCTTCTGGAAAAGAATACGCACTGTCGTCGCGATCAGTTCAAGATCCAGAAGCAGGGAATAGTTTTCTATATAGGTAAGATCCAGCTTCAGTTTGTCATAGGGAGTCGTATTGTATTTTCCGTAGACCTGCGCGTACCCGGTAAGCCCGGCTTTTACCTTCAGGCGGAACGGGAACTCGGGGATCTCCTTCGTGTACTCCGCTGCGATCTCCGGACGCTCCGGACGGGGACCTACCAGAGACATCTCCCCCTTCAGAATATTCAGCAGCTGCGGCAGTTCATCCACATGGATCTTCCGGATCACCCGCCCCACGGGCGTGATGCGGTCATCGGCCTTCATGGCCAGGCGGGCGCCGTGCTTTTCGGAGTCCACCCTCATGCTCCTGAACTTATAGATCTTAAAGATCTTTCCGTCTTTTGTCAGCCTGTCCTGCTTGTAGAACACCGGCCCGCCGTCATACCCTTTGATCAGTACGGCCAGCACCAGAAACAGCGGTGAAAGGATCAGCAGTCCGAGCAGAGAAAGGACAATGTCGCACAGACGCTTGGCCGCCTGCATTTCAATTGTCAGACCACTGTTCCTGAAAAGCAGCAGAGGCGAATCGAACATATGGAGCTTTTCGGAGCTCATGATCATGATATCGGAGATCTTGGGCAGACAGTAACATCTGATGTTACGGCTGAAACACTCCTTAAGAATAAGATTACGTTCATGTGAGGGGATGTCGCCGATCATGATGGCTTCATAACCGGGAATCATGGAAAGCACTTTCTCCATGCCTTCTTCGATGGAGACGACGCCTGCAATGCTGTATTTATCCCTCCGCTTCAGCACCTTCTTCTCAAGGGCGACCGGATTGACAAGGTCGTACACAAGAAGAAGCTTATGAGGCGGGTAGATATGCGCGTACAGCACACGCATGAAAACGACCCAGCATATGACGGCCACCAGATTGACCGCCGTCACACGCAGCATAGGTGTAATATGATGCAGAAATTTCCAGCGTCCGATCAGCGCCAGCTGCAGATATGCCACAGAATTGACCACCAGCACGGAGAGGATCTGCGAGATGATCACGTCAAAAACTCTCCAATAGCCTACCTTAAAGGCAGAAAACAGTTTTGAGACCAGAACCACCATCAGCGCGTAGAGCAGGATCAGTACATAGTTGCCGCGGTTCCAGTAGAGTTTTCCAATGACCGCGCGGCTGTTGTAATCGTGAAACCACACATATGCAAATACCCCTGTCTGAATCGCCACAATCAGAACAGAGGCCAGAAACATCATCAGACGTTTGTAACGCTCCCGCTTTCTCAAAGATAAACACTCCTGTTTCAAATACTGCCTTTTAGTTTTCCCCATTATAATCAAAATGGGGGCGGTTGACAACCTTAACTGTAAGAAACCGGATTTTATTTCTAAAATATTAACTTTTTGTTACAATTCATTCTTGCCTTTTACAACTACAAGGGTTATACTCTAAATATGAAAATGGATGATAGGCGGCAGCTGCCGCTGAAACGGACCCTGTCCGTTCCATTTACTTATTTATAAAGGGAGGCGCTTATGGAAAACAGAAAGGGGTTCA
>CACZSG010000015.1 GCA_902783665.1 uncultured Lachnospiraceae bacterium
GACATGCACCGCGGCCAGTCCCTGGTTGTATGGGCCATCGCGGAGGGCCGGAATGCGGCCCGGGAAGTGGATGAAGCCCTGATGGGGTATACGAATCTGTAAGCAGTAGAAATCTGATGGGATATTCAGATCTAAATACAGTTGAAACCTTGACGGAATCTGCATTAAGCAGATGAATACCGCAAAAAGGAAGCCAATAACAAAAAAGCAAAAAAAGTGAGGAATCATTATGGTGCGGATCAACGAAAATTATCTGAAACTTCCGGGCAGCTATCTTTTTTCCATGATCGGAAAAAAGGTGAGAGAGTATGAAGCCGCGCATCCGGAGGCGGATGTGATCCGGCTGGGTATCGGCGACGTAACGCAGCCCATCGCGCCGGCGGTGACGGACGCGCTGCACAGGGCCGTGGATGAGATGGGGAAGGCAGAGACCTTCCGGGGGTATGCGCCGGACCTTGGATATTCCTTTCTGCGGGAGACCATGGCCAGAGAGGACTTTCAGACCCGCGGCTGTGATATTTCTCCGGAAGAGATCTTCATTTCCGACGGCGCTAAATGCGACTGCGCCAATATCCAGGAAATTTTCGGGACAGAGAACCGGATCGCCGTGTGCGATCCGGTCTATCCCGTTTATGTGGATTCCAATGTGATGGCGGGCAGGACCGGAAAGTTTGATCCGGCCACCGGAAAATACGCCGGGGTCATCTACATGCCCTGCACGGGAGAGAACGGCTTTGTCCCGGACCTGCCGGAAGAAGTGCCTGACCTGATCTATCTTTGCTTTCCGAACAATCCGACCGGCGCCGTGATGACGAAGGAACAGCTGCAGAAATGGGTGGACTACGCTAATGAGCATCAGGCCCTCATCCTGTACGATGCCGCGTACGAAGCCTACATTTCCGACCCGGAGGTTCCCCACAGCATCTACGAATGCGAGGGCGCGAAGCACTGTGCCATCGAGTTCCGGTCCTTCTCCAAAACAGCAGGCTTTACCGGGCTCCGGCTGGGCTGCACGGTCGTTCCCCGGGACCTGAGAGCGGGCGGAGAAGAAGTATGGCCGCTCTGGGCCAGAAGGCACGGCACCAAGTACAACGGCGCGCCTTACATCATCCAGCGGGCGGGAGAAGCCATCTATTCGGCGGAGGGCAGAAGCCAGATCAGAGAGCAGATCGCCTATTATATGCGGAACGCGAAGATCATCCGGGATGGCCTTCTTCAGGCCGGCTACGAGGCCTGCGGAGGTGTAAACGCGCCATATATCTGGCTGAGGACGCCGGGGAACATGACCAGCTGGGAATTTTTCGACCGTCTTCTGACGGAAATGAACGTGGTCGGCACCCCGGGATCCGGATTCGGTCCCAGCGGAGAACACTATTTCCGCCTGACGGCATTCGGAGACAAAGAACGGACCATGCAGGCTGTTGAACGCATCAGGAAGGGAGCTTTGGGATAACAGCATGACAAAGTATATTTTTGTGACCGGGGGCGTGGTCTCCGGCCTTGGCAAGGGAATTACGGCAGCCTCCCTGGGACGGCTTTTAAAGGCAAGGGGCCTGAAGGTGGCCGCCCAGAAACTGGATCCTTACATTAATATCGATCCGGGGACCATGAGCCCCTATCAGCACGGGGAGGTTTACGTGACGGAGGACGGCGCGGAGACGGACCTGGATCTGGGCCATTATGAGCGCTTTATCGACGAGGACCTGACCAAATATTCCAACCTGACCTCCGGCAAGGTGTACTGGAATGTGCTGAACAAGGAACGTCAGGGTGCCTATCTCGGGTCCACCGTGCAGGTGATCCCGCATATTACAAACGAGATCAAGGAATTCATCTACCGCGCCGGCAGGGAGACCGGCGCCGACGTGATCATCACCGAGATCGGCGGAACCATCGGGGATATCGAGTCCCAGCCGTTCCTGGAGGCAGTGCGCCAGGTCTCTCTGGAAACAGGCCGGGAGAACAGCCTGTTCATCCATGTGACGCTGGTGCCGTACCTGCGCGGATCCGAGGAACACAAGTCAAAGCCCACCCAGCACTCCGTGAAGGAACTGCAAGGCATGGGGATCGCTCCGAATCTCATTGTCCTCAGGTGCGACGAACCGCTGGAAGAGGGCATTTTCAGAAAGATCGCCCTGTTCTGCAACGTCAAGGAGGACTGTGTCATCGAGAACCGGACACTGGACAATCTGTACGAAGCGCCTCTGATGCTGGAGGCTTCCGGTTTCTCCGGGATCGTGTGCAGGGAGCTTGGCATAAAAACACCGGATCCGGATCTGACGGAGTGGAAGAATCTGGTGCAGAGGATCCATCACCGGGACAGGGAAGTGACCATTGCCCTGGTGGGTAAATATGTTCAGCTGCACGACGCCTATCTCTCCGTGGCGGAGGCACTGGCCCATGCGGGCTATGCCCATGGAGCCCATGTACACATTGAATGGATCGATTCCGGGGAACTGACGGAAGGAAATCTGGACAAAACACTTGAAAACGCGGACGGTATTCTGGTGCCCGGCGGATTCGGCGACAGGGGAACGGAGGGGATGATCCTGGCGGCGCGAAAAGCCAGAACAGAGGGGATTCCCTACCTGGGGATCTGTCTGGGCATGCAGATTGCGGTGATCGAGTTCGCCAGGAACGCGGCGGGCATCGCGGATGCCTGTTCCGGCGAATTCCACGATGCCTCCGACCATAAGGTGATCGATTTCATGCCCGGCCAGTCCGAGGAAGTGAACAAGGGCGGGACACTGCGCCTGGGCAGCTATCACTGCCGCATCATGCCGGGCACCCTGATGGAGGCATGCTACGGGCTGCCGGAGATCCGGGAACGGCACAGGCACAGATATGAGTTCAACAATGACTACAGAGAGACCCTTACCTCGGCCGGGCTGGTGCTCTCGGGACTTTCCCCGGACGGCACCCTTGTGGAGACGGTGGAACTGAAGGACCACCCCTTCTTCCTGGGCGTGCAGTATCATCCGGAATTCAAGTCCAGGCCGAACCGGCCGCATCCGGTATTCCTGGAGTTTGTCAAAGCTGCGCTGAAGCGGGAGGAAAAACAGAATGACCTGTGACAGAAAGCTGATCCTGGAGGACGGCAGCGAATACTTTGGTCAGGGATTCGGAGGAGACGGGGAGACGGTCTGGGAGGTGGTTTTCAACACCTCCATGGCCGGATACCAGGAGATCCTGTCCGATCCCTCCTATACGGACCAGGCGGTGGTCATGTCCTATCCGCTGATCGGGAGCTACGGGATCACCGGAGAGGACTTTGAAAGCAGGATGACTTCCCCTTCAGCGCTGATCGTCAGGGACATCAACGAGACTCCCTCCAATTTCCGCTCTGTCAGCACGGTTTCGGAACTTCTGGAGGAACACGGGATTCCGGGAATCTCCGGGGTGGATACCCGGAAACTGGTCCGCAGCATCCGCTCCGGGGGGACAAAGCGGGGACTTGTAACTTCCGCGGACACACCGGTGGAAAAGGGGCTGGAGATCATCCGGGAAACGCCCGTTCCGCACGATGCCGTGAAGCGGTGCAGCACCGGAAAAAAATGGTACAGCAGGACCTCCAATCCGCTGTTCCAGGTGACTGTCATTGACTGCGGCATGAAGATGAACATGGTCCGGATGCTGAACCGGAACAGATGCAATGTGACCGTGGTCCCCTATGATACGGACTGGGAAGAGATCCTGTCTCTTTCGCCGGACGGTGTCCTTATATCGAACGGACCCGGAGACCCGGAGGATGTGCCCGAGGTAACCGCCACGCTGCGCCGGCTGAGAGGCAGGGTGCCTATGATGGGAATCTGCCTGGGCCATCAGCTGCTGGCTCTTTCCTGCGGCGCACGCACATACAAGCTGAAATTCGGGCACCGGGGCGGCAACCATCCGGTGAAGAACATGAAGACGGGGAAGATCGAGATCACCAGCCAGAACCACAGCTATGCGGTGGACGAGGCCTCTCTGGCCGGAACCGGACTGTCTGCATCCCATGTCAATCTGCTGGACGGGACCGTGGAAGGGCTGGTCTGCGAGGAGGACAGGATCTTCTCCGTACAGTATCATCCTGAAAGTGCCCCGGGACCGCAGGACAGCTTCGCGCTGTTTTCAGAGTTCACCAGGCTGATGAAAAGGGGATAACGCATGCCAAAAAGAACGGATATCAAAAAGGTACTTGTCATCGGCTCCGGGCCCATCGTCATAGGGCAGGCGGCCGAGTTCGACTACGCGGGGACCCAGGCCTGTCTGGCCCTGCGCGAGGAAGGCTACCAGGTGATCCTGGCAAACTCAAATCCCGCCACCATCATGACGGACCACGCCATCGCCGACAAGGTGTACATGGAACCGCTGACGCTGGAGTATCTGGCCAGGATCTGCCGATACGAGCGCCCGGACGCGATCATTCCCGGAATCGGCGGGCAGACCGGTCTGAATCTTTCCCTTCAGCTGTACGACAAAGGTGTGCTGAAGGAATGCGAGATCGAGCTGCTGGGCACGGAGGCTGAAAGCATCCGGCAGGCCGAGGACAGGGAACAGTTCAAGGAGCTGTGCGAAAAGCTCGGCGAGCCGGTGGTGCCCTCCGCCATCGCCTGTTCGGTGGAAGAAGGGCTGAAGGCGGCGGAGGAGATTGGGTATCCGGTCATCCTGCGTCCCGCGTTCACGCTGGGCGGGACCGGCGGCGGTTTCGCGGACAGTGAAGAAGAGATGCGGGAGAAAATGAAGCATGCGCTGGCACTTTCTCCGGCCGGCCAGGTGCTGGTAGAAAAAAGCATCAAGGGCTATAAGGAGATTGAGTACGAAGTGATGCGGGACGCGAACGACACCGCCATCGCCGTCTGCAACATGGAGAACCTGGACCCCGTGGGGATCCACACCGGAGATTCCATCGTGGTGGCGCCCAGCCAGACGCTCTCCAACAAGGAATACCAGATGCTGCGGGACAGCGCCCTGAAGATCATCCGTGCCCTGAAAGTGAAGGGAGGCTGCAATGTTCAGTTCGCGCTGGACCCGGAATCCTTCCGGTACTATGTGATCGAAGTGAATCCGAGAGTCTCCAGGTCTTCCGCCCTGGCCTCCAAGGCCACCGGCTATCCCATCGCCCGGGTATCCGCCAAGATCGCGGTGGGCATGAACCTGGAGGAGATCCGCCTGGCCAATACGCCGGCTTGTTTTGAGCCTTCTCTGGACTATATCGTGACCAAGATGCCCCGGTTCCCCTTCGACAAATTTACGCTGGCTTCCAATCAGCTCTCCACACAGATGAAGGCGACCGGCGAGACCATGAGCGTCGGCAGGACCCTGGAGGAAAGCCTTTTAAAGGCGATCCGTTCCCTGGAGGACGGGAAGAACCATATCCATCTGGAAAAATTCGATGTCAAGAATCTTTCGGATCTCCCGGAACCGGAAAACCGGAAGGAGGCGGTCGCAAAGCTGCTGGCCTACATAGAGGAGGGAACGGACGACCGGATCTACGCCATTTCCGAACTCCTCTGGCTAGGCGCGGACCCGCAGGTCATTTACCACAGGACCAGGATCGACCTGTTCTATCTTTATAAGATCAAAAAGATCGTGGACTTCGAGAAAAAGCTTGAAGCCACGGGGGATGCGCCGGACAAGGAACTGCTTCGGGAACCCGCAGGAAATTCCGGGGATACGGAACTGCTTCGGGAAGCCAAAAGGATGGGTTTTTCGGATTCCTACATCGCTGAACTGACCGGGTGTCGGGAGGAGGATGTCTGGAAGGCCCGAAAGCAATACGGGATTCGCCCGGTTTATAAAATGATCGACACCTGCGCGGGCGAGTTCGACAGCTATGTGCCCTATTTTTACTCCACCTATGAGGAGGAGAATGAGTCGGTGGTGACGGACCGTCCGAAGATCCTGGTGCTGGGGTCAGGCCCCATCCGCATCGGACAGGGCGTGGAGTTCGACTATTCCACGGTCCATGCCGTAAAGACCATCCATGAGATGGGATACGAGGCCATCGTGGTGAACAACAACCCGGAGACGGTCTCCACCGACTACACCACGGCGGACAAGCTGTACTTTGAACCGCTCACCGTGGAAGATATCTGTAATATCGTGGATCTTGAACAGCCGGAAGGTGTGATCACCTCCCTGGGAGGACAGACGGCCGTCAACCTGGCAGGACCCCTGGCAAAAAGAGGGGTAAAGATCATCGGGACAGGCCCGCAGGCCATGTTCAAGGCGGAAGACCGGGACGCCTTTGAAGCCGTTATTCAGAAACTTGAAATCCCGCACCCGCAGGGCATCGCTGTCTCGTCCGTTCCGGACGGCATCCGCGCGGCAAGGCAGATCGGATATCCTGTGCTGGTACGCCCCAGTTTCGTCCTTGGGGGAAGGGCCATGGAGATCACCGCGAACGAAACGCTTCTTTCCGGGTACCTGAAAAACGCCCTGGAGGCGGAAGAAAACCGGGTGGTCCTGATCGACCGGTATATTGTGGGAAAGGAAGTGGAGGTGGACGCCATCTGCGACGGGGAAAGCGTTTTCCTGCCGGGCATCATGGAACTGGTGGAGCGGACCGGCGTTCACTCCGGGGACAGCACCAGTGTCTATCCGCCCTACTCCATCAGCCCGAAGGTAAAGGATACCATCTGGGAGTACACCAGAAAACTGGGCATCGGCATCGGAATCAAGGGACTTTACAATATTCAGTTTATTGTGGATTCCAGGGACAATGTCTATGTGATCGAGGTGAACCCGAGAGCCTCCCGGAGCGTGCCTTTCCTCTCCAAATCCACCGGTATCCCGCTGGTGGACATCGCCGCCAGGGTCATGCTGGGCGTTTCGCTGAAGGAACAGGGATATGCGGATGCCGTTCTTCCGGAAAAGGAGTTCTGGTATGTGAAGGCTCCGGCCTTCTCCTTTGCCAAGCTGAACGGCATGGATGCCTACCTTTCGCCGGAGATGAAGTCCACGGGTGAGGCCATCGGATATGACAGGAGCCTGAAACGGGCTTTCTACAAGGCGCTGCAAGCTTCCGGCATAAAAATGAAGCAGTACGGAACGGTTCTGGTGACGCTGGCGGACGAGGATAAAGAAGAAGCGCTGCCGCTGGTGCGCAGATTCTATGAACTGGGCTTCAACATCGAGGCAACGGTGGGGACCGGGCACTTTCTGAAGGAGCACGGGATCCGGACAAGGATCCGCGGAAAGATCAGCGAAGGCAGCGACGAGATCCTGCAGTCCATTCGCGCGGGGTACGTCAGCTACATCATCAACACCCGGGCCATTCTTTCCGGAATTCATTATGAGGATGGCATTGCGATACGAAGGTGTGCTATTATGAACGGGATCACCATGTTCACATCCCTGGACACCGTCCGGATCCTTCTGGACGTCCTGGAGGATGTGACGCCGCGCATTTCCGCGATCTGACCGGGCAGGGACTGCCGGTTTCCGGCAGAGATATCTGTCTGTCCTTTCAGGAGAGGAATCGTTCCCGCAGCCGGGACTGCGGACTGAAAATGGAGGAATCTATGGAATACACAGTAGAAGAAGTCATGAATTATATCGAGGAAGAGGACGCCAAGTTTATCCGCCTGGTATTCCGGGATGCCTTCGGCGTGCAGAAGAATATTGCCGTCATGCCCGGGGAGATCAGGAAGGCTTTTGAGGAGGGAATCCCCATCAATGCCAGACAGATCCGCGGCTTCGGAGGATGCCCGTACGCTTCGCTTTATGTCCGCCCGGATTCTTCCACGCTGACTATCCTGCCCTGGCGGCCGGACAGCGGGCGGGTGCTGCGGATGCTGTGCGATGTTTACACGCCGGAAGGAACCGTCTATGTCTCAGATACAAGGGCCGTGCTGAAAGAAGCCGTCAGGAAAGCCGGTGAGGCCGGCATCGAATTCCGGTTCGGAAATGAGACAGAGTTCTATCTGTTTCAGAAAGATGAAGAAGGGAAACCGACCAGGATGCCCTATGACGAAGCCGGCTATATGGACATCGCGCCGATGGACAAGTGCGAGAATATCCGCCGGGAGATCGATCTGACCATAGAACGGATGGGCCTGAAGACGGAAAGATCCTACCATGAGCGCGGACCGGGACAGAACGAGATCGATTTCCATTACGGCCGGCCCTTAAAGGCCGCGGACCAGATGACCACCTTCAAGATGGTCGTCAATACCATCGCGGACCGCTATGGCCTGGCGGCGGACTTTTCCCCGCTTCCCATTCCCGGTCTTCCGGGCAACGGCTATCACATCAACATGTACGCCGTGGACGCTGAAGGAAAGGACGTGGTGAAGCACGCGGCCGCCGGTATTCTGGAGAAGATCCGGGATATGACGATCTTTCTGAACCCGACCGATGCTTCCTACGCACGCTTCGGGATCAATTCCGCCCCGGACCGGGTGGACTGGTCCAGCGAGGGCGCTTCAGAACTGATGTATATTGAGACCTTCAAAGGAAGGACCCGGGCGGAGCTGCGTTCGCCGGATGCTTCCAGCAATCCGTATCTGGTGTATGCCCTGCTGATCCGGGCGGGACTCTACGGGATCGAAAACAAGCTGGAACTTCCGGAAGTCCGGACAGAGGGCGGACTGCTGCTGCCAGGCTCAAGAAAAGAGGCAGGGGCTCTTGCGGGAGCCAGTGAATTTATCAGGGAGATCATACCGGAGGGCATTCTGCGGGAATACATCGGAAGCTGACAGAGGTGAGGTTATGGCTAAACATGAAGATACACAGCACTCTGTCCTGATCGTAACATCGGCCGCTCAGTTCGAGGCCGTGGCCAGGAAGTCCCTGCGCGGGTTCGTGTATACGGACTGTCGTCAGAGTGCGTCAGCCGCCAGACGCTGCATTCTTGAACGCTACTATGACCTGGTCATTATCAACGGCCCTCTTCCGGACGAACAGGGGCTGCAGCTGGCGCTGGATGCCGCGGACCAGTGCA
>CACZSG010000016.1 GCA_902783665.1 uncultured Lachnospiraceae bacterium
AATGAGTCACGGTGAACGTCCCTCTGACTCGCTGACCAGGAAGAAAGAGTCATAGCGCACGAACCGCCGACTCATTTGCAACTAAAGGAAAAACATGTTCGACGAAAAAGAGAAGAAAATGTACGCTGCCATCTGCCGCCATGACGGTATCAAGGCCAGGGAAATAGCGAAAGAGATCGGCGAGGAGAAGGGAGATATCAACCATCTTCTGTACAATGCCCCGTTTATTCATGAACTCTGCTGGCGGGACAGCGAGTACCGCTGGCACGGGCTGATCCGGCAGGACCGCCCGCACAGAGGGCTTGGCCATTTCTGCGGATGGTACGGCACGGTGAGCCGGTTCCTTTCCCAGACAGAAGAAGAGTGGCTGGAGGAACTGAAGGAGGGCTGCCATAATATCGGCAGGAATCTGAATGACACCCGCGGGCTCATCCATTCCTTTACGGACTCGCGCAGCGTGATGGAGCGCCTGTTCAAGGACCTGGAGGAGCTGTCTGCCCCGGGCGATGCCGGAGAATTTGCCAAATGGGAGCTCTGTTTCGAACTGCGCATCAAACGGTCCCGCCGCATCCGGATCTACGCGGACGTTCTGGTGATCACGAAGGACAAGGTATTCTCCCTGGAATTCAAGATGAAGGATGCCATCGACCCGGATGAAGAACTGCAGGCCGTGAAATATGCCCCTTATCTGGATGTCATCTTCGGTGAACCCTACGAGGTGATCCCTGCCCTGGTCCTCACCCGCGCCCAGGATCTGTACAGCTGGCAGCAGGTGCCCGGCAGCACGGCGGAAATTCCCGTCTGTTCCGGCGATATGCTGTTTAACCTGTTTGATGAGTTCATGCGGTTTTTAGATGGCGCCTGACAGATGATAATTAGTTTGACATAACGATCAGTATTGTTATAGTATAGGCTCTTGACAATGTATAAATGGGGTCAGACCCCATGAAGAAAGTATTAAACCGGTAATGGGGTCAGACCCCATTAAAAAAAGTATTATGCCAGTTAACAAAGAATAAATGGGGTCTGACCCCACGGTAGGAGCGGAATTCATTGAAAAAAGTCAGGAATATTGTCATCGGCGGAATAGAAAGTAAGATCTTCAACCTGATCCTGATCACCATCATCCTTGTGAGCGGAGCCTTCATAGTGGTATCTATGTATCATGCAGACATGCTGTCCAATCTGACGCAGGAGACGGGGCAGCGGCAGCAGGAGGCCATCTCGGAAATTACCGGGCAGGTGATGGACCAGGTGGTGGAACAGAGCCTGAACCGGACGACCTTGCTGGAGGCGCAGATGGCGGACGACCTGTTCCACGGACTGGGCACCCGGGTGGAGATGCTGGCGGATTATGCCGGGAAACTGTTTGACGATCCGGAAAACATTGTCCCTGCGGATTATGAAGGGCCGGACCCGGCCAGAAACGGGGAAGTGATGGCCCAGCTGATTCTGGCGGACGGCGTGCGGGAGGCGGATGTGGCAGACCGCGTAGGAATTGCGGCGAATATGTCCGATATGATGGTATCCATGTTCGGGGCGTCGGAATTGACGAACTCTCTGTTCATTGCACTGCCGGAAGGTGCCTTCCTTGTGACGGACGACCGTTCGGCCAGCAAGTTTGAGGCGGATGGCAGCCTGACCAGCTACGATCCGCGCACCCGCCCCTGGTACATTCAGGCGGTGGAGAAGCAGGGACTTATCTTCACGGACGTGGAAGTGGACGCGTTCACAGGCGACATCGGCATTGTATGTGCCATGCCGGTATATGTGAACGGAAAACTGAAAGCCGTGGTAGGCAGCGACCTCTTTCTGACTGCCATGCAGGCGGGCGTGCAGGCATCGGAGGAAAACGGCGGTTTCCTGTGCGTGGTGAACCAGAACGGGCATGTGGTGTTTTCGCCCAGGACAGAAGGGCTGCTTCAGGTGGTGCAGGCGGCTGAGGCTCAGGATCTGCGGAAAGCGGACAACGAAGCGCTGGCTTCTCTGGTCTCGGACGGCATGAAGGAGAATACCGGCGTGCGCACCGTAGAACTGGTGGACGGCCCTTACTACATGATCGGCATGCCCATAGGAACCGTAGGCTGGACCATCATTTCCGCGGTCAGCTTGGAATCGGCCGGGCAGCCTTCAGCCATGCTGGAGGAACGCTACGGACAGATCCAGGAGGAAGCCCTGCAGACTTATCGTGAAAGCAGCGGGAAATCCGGCGAGACCATTCTTGTTCTGATGGTGGTGCTTGCCGTCCTGATCGGTATTGGCACCGTGGTGCTTGGTAAGCGGATCGTCAGGCCGCTGAACAACATCACGGCGCGGATCGCGCAGCTGCGGGAAGGTGATCTGGAATTTAAGATGGAAGATACCTACCGGACAGGTGATGAGATAGAAGTGCTGGCGGAATCCTTCGCGCAGATCTCACACAAGACGGTGAAATATGTAGATGAAGTGCGCCGGGTGACTGCGGAGAAAGAAAGAATCGGCACGGAGCTGCACATGGCCAACAGAATCCAGGAAAGCATGGTGCCCAGCATCTTTCCGGCGTTCCCGGACCGCTCCGAATTCGATATTTACGCGTCCATGCAGCCCGCGAAGGAGGTGGGCGGCGATTTCTTCGACTTCTTCCTGATCGACGATGATCACCTGTGTCTGGTGATGGCGGACGTCAGCGGAAAAGGCGTGCCGGCTGCCCTGTTCATGATGATCTCCAAGGTGATCGTGCAGAGCTGCGCCAAGAACGGCGGCTCCGCGGCGGAGGTCCTGAAAAGGACGAACGAAGCGCTGTGCGCCAACAATCAGGTGCAGATGTTCGTCACCATCTGGTTGGGAATCCTGGAGCTTTCCACAGGAAAGCTGACAGCTGCCAACGCAGGCCATGAATACCCCATGATCAAGACGCCGGACGGCCCCTTCGAGCTGTACAAAGATCGACATGGCTTCGTGATCGGCGCCGAACCCGACGCCATGTACCGCGAATACGAGCTGCAGCTTCAGCCCGGCAGCAAGCTGTTCGTCTACACCGACGGCGTGCCCGAGGCCACCAGCAGCGATCTGGAGCTGTTCGGCCAGGCCAGAACGCTGGATGCCCTGAACCAGGATGCCGATGCCGCACCGAAACAGATCCTCAGGAACGTGAAGGACGCCGTGGACGGCTTTGTGAAAGACGCCGAACAGTTCGACGACCTGACTATGATGTGTGTGGAGTATAAAGGAGTGGGACAATAGGGACGTTCGCCTCTGTCCCAATAAAGTGACGAGCCGGAGAAAATCCGGCTCGATTACTTTATTGGGACAGAGGCGAACGTCCCTATTGTCCCACAATGCCTCATCAGAATCCCAGGTTGTCGTTTACCAGGATCACATGGATGCGTCCCGGATGCTTGGAATACCGCGTGATCAGGAACTGACAGCAGATGGTATCCGGTGATTTGCAGTCCATGCAGGCCCCGGTCTTTGAACAGGGGGTGTTAAGGCCGAAGCGCTGCGCGTTGATGGGAGCGGCCACGTTGCGGGCGCGCTTCAGGGCACCGTCCACATCGGAACAGACTTTGTTCATGCCGGCGATCAACACGACCTTCTTCGGGCCCTGGGCGATGGCGGACACGCGGTTGGCGTTGCCGTCGATGTTTACCAGCACGCCGTCCTCGGTCATGGCGTTGGCACTGGTAAGGAAGACATCCGCGTCGTAGGCCATCAGCATGGCGGCACGCTTGTCCTCGTACTGGTCACGGTCGATGAAGTTGTAGTTTCCGGCCTTCAGAGCCTCTACCAGACCGATTTCATGCGCGCTCATGGCGCCGCCCATGGTCACGGAGCTGCCCTCCGGGATAAGGGAAAGCGCGATGGAGAGCGCTTCTTCCTTTGTTTTGGCGTAATAGCCTGTCATATTTCTGGATGCAAGTCCTTTGATGACTTTCTGCGAGAGAAGGTCATTTCTTTTCGTAATGTTCTCGTTCATGTCAGTTTTCCCTTCTGTCTGGATGAATTTCCCTGTGTTTATGTTCCGGCATCTTACTCATTGTCAGATCAGGATGAGCGGCGCGGCCAGCCTGTATCCTGTGTTTCCTCGCACGGCCCGGATCTTTATTCATAAGAAGCCTTCCTTTTTAATCATAGCACAGTTCAGCCGTTTTGTGAAAAAAATGACTCCGGCAGGAAAAATGGAGCTGATTCCTGCAGGCCGGATGCGGGACGATTCCTGCGGGTGAAATGAGCGTAGATTCCTGCAGGTCAGATCTGCATATGCCTGAAAACAGTTCTTTGTATGGAAGATCCTGTCGACCAGAATTCTGAATAATTGATTGAATAATGATGAAGTACATTTTCAATAAATAAACGTAACTAA
>CACZSG010000017.1 GCA_902783665.1 uncultured Lachnospiraceae bacterium
GAAAGAAAAAATTATGTTATAATGCTTATTGTCTAGAAAAGCGACCGCAGGAGATGGTCTCCTGCAATATAAAAAAAGGAGGACTTCAGAATGAAGAAAATCAGTTTACTTGCCCCGATGATGATCGCAGCTGTCGGTCTGACCAGCCTCACAGCAATGGCTGAAGAACAGAGCTACGATGTGCGCGCACTCATCTGGAAGTATGACGACACCTATGGTTCATCCGTTCGCCAGGCGATGGAAAAGTATGCGAAAGAAGTGGGCGACGAACTCGGCATCAAGATCAACCTGACCATGTATGATGCTGCAGACGACATGTCCAAACAGGTCGAGCAGGCAAACCAGATCGTCGGAGAAGATCCGGATTTCGTAATCATCAACCTTGCTGAAGTTGCCTCCGGCCAGACCCTGGTAGACCTCTTCAAAGAGAATGACATTCCGTTCCTGTTCTACAACAAAGAGCCGTCCGAGGAAACCGTACAGTCTGTTGTTGTTGACTCCGGATCCATCTTCATCGGAACCACACCGCGTGAAGCCGGCGATATGCAGGGCGAGATCCTCTATGATCTGTATTCCGCAGACCCGGCATCCATCGACCTGAACGGCGACGGCATTGTCCAGTTCGTTGAGTTCGAAGGCGAGCCGAACAACCCCGAAGCAATTGCCCGTACCCAGTATTCCGAAGAGACAGCGAAAGCTCTCGGTGTTCCGCTTGAAATGGTTTCCGAGATCATCGTAGCCAACTGGGATACCACACAGGCAAACGACAAGATGCTTGCAACCTGGTCCGCTCATCCGGAAATTGAAGTTGTATTCGCAAACAATGACGATATGGCCATCGGCGTTATCGCTGCTCTGAACCAGTCCGGATACAACACCGGAAACGAGGGAGACCCGGCCATCACCGTTATCGGTGTAGACGCTACCGACGCTGCTTTCGAAGCCATCAAAGCCGGCAAGATGACCGCTACTGTTCAGCAGGACGGCGACGCTATGGGCAAGGCTAATATCCGCATCGCAGCCAACTATCTGATGAATGGTACCTGGCTGGAAGGCCTTGAGGAAGATTATCCTCTGGCAGCTGACGGATATTCCGTACGTATCCCGTACGCAAAGATCACGGATGTAGAGTAATCGGAGAGATACATCTGCTTTGTACTGAAACATGTTCTTACAGATTCCGGTGGCCTGCGGTCGCCGGAATTCTGTTCGGTTTAGAGAAGAATTGAGGTTAAAGCATGTCTGAACAACAGTATCTGCTTGAGATGCTAGACATTGAGAAACAGTTCCCCGGCGTAAAGGCGCTGGATCATGCAAAACTCCAGCTTCGCGCAGGTACGGTTCACGCGCTGATGGGCGAAAACGGTGCCGGGAAATCGACCCTGATGAAATGTCTGTTCGGGATCTATACCCGTGATGGCGGAACCATAACCATGAACGGGCAGCCGGTCACTTTCTCCAGCCCCAGGGACGCGCTGGACAACGGCGTGGCCATGGTGCACCAGGAACTGAACCAGGTGCTCCGCCGTTCCGTCATGGAAAACATGTATCTTGGCAGGTTCCCGCTGACAAAACTGGGAACCGTGGATACACGTACCATGTACAATGAGACAAAAGCCGTTTTTGACCGTCTGGATATCGACGTGGATCCCAGGGCGGTCATCGGTACCCTCTCTGTTTCGAAACGTCAGATGGTCGAGATCGCAAAAGCGGTCTCCTACAATGCCCGGATCCTGGTACTGGACGAGCCGACCAGCTCGCTGACCGAGGACGAGGTGGAGCATCTGTTCCGCATCATGAACCAGCTGACGGCCGAGGGTGTCGGGATCATTTATATTTCTCATAAAATGGACGAGATCCTTCGGATCTCCAATGATGTCACCATTATGCGTGACGGCCAGTGGGTGGCGACCAAAGCCGCCAAGGACCTGACCACGGACGAGATCATCAGGCTGATGGTCAACCGCGAGATGTCCAACCGTTTCCCGCCGAAGAGCAATCACCCGGGCAAAGTCCTGCTGGAGGTCAATCAGCTCAGCGGAATGTACGAACCCACATGTCATGATGTCAGCTTTGAACTGCACGAAGGGGAAGTCCTTGGTGTGGCAGGCCTGGTCGGAAGCCGCAGAACGGAGCTTCTGAATACGCTGTTCGGGTACTTTACCAAGGGCGGCGGCGAAGTGAAGATGCGCGGGGAAAAGATCGAAAACGTGACCACCGATGAAGCCCGCAACAACGGATTCGCCCTGATCACGGAGGAACGCCGCGCGACCGGTATTTTCGGTGAAGCAAGCATCCTGTTCAACTCCATCATCGCAAATGTGAATGCCTATGGAAAACCGCTTCTTAGCGGCAGAAAAATGGATAAGGACACGGACTGGGTCATCGATTCCATAAAAGTCAAAACACCGTCCAAACGCACGCACATCAAGAGCCTTTCCGGAGGCAACCAGCAGAAGGTGATTATCGGCCGCTGGCTTCTGACCAATCCGGACGTGCTGCTGCTGGATGAGCCTACCCGAGGAATTGATGTAGGATCAAAATACGAAATCTATCAGCTGATCCTGGATCTCGCGAATCAGGGCAAAGGTGTCATGATGGTATCCTCCGAAATGCCGGAACTGCTGGGCATCTGTGACCGCATCCTGGTCATGTCCAACGGAAGACTGGCTGGGATCGTGGAACGGGGCAAAGACTTCGGAGACATTCCGGGCGAGCAGGAGACAATAATGGCACTGGCTGCGAAGTATGTATAAAGGGAGACAGACATGAAGAAAAAAATATCAAGCATTGTAATGCTGATCGTTCTTGCTGTAGGTATCGTGCTTGCGGTATACGGTGTACAGGGAAATAAGATCTACAGCAATGCGGCTTCTATGATGGGCGTCTCCAATAAAGACGCCATGACCTACATTCAGGCCCCGGATTCGCTGACTAGCGTCGGCAATGTAGGGGCCATCGGGGCGGACAAGGTCAAGTCGTTCCTGAAAGGCCTGGGCGTGGACGCATCGGCGGTCGACGCCGCGGTCGATGCCCGCGCGGCTTATGAGACAGCTGCCGCCAATGCGCAGGACCGGGAAAAATTCCTTGCTTACGCACAGAGCGTGGATGATACGGTCACGGAGGAAAACCTGAACGACCTGATCATGGACCATGAGCGCAGCGACCAGATGCGCATCGACATGGCCGTTGAAGAACTGGGTGTTTCAGCGGAAGAGTACCAGGCACTGGCAGATAATACCGAGCTGCTCGCCCTTTATCAGCAGGGGATCCCGGAACTGCTGAACAACAGCCACATGACCAATGCGGTTCCGGTCATGTTCATCGGAATCATCCTGATCGTGGCGGCCGGATCGTTCTTCCTGATCAAGGCCATGAGCCTGAAACCGCGTGCCCGCACCCACGGCGCAAACCCCAAGGTTGAGAAGATAACGAGCTTCCTTCTGAACTACGCGCTGTTTATCATTCTGGGCCTGATCCTTATCATCGTATCCGTCATCAAGCCGAATTTCCTGTCCATGAGCAACATTCTGAATATTCTGCAGAATGCTTCCACGAAAGGAATCCTGGCCCTTGGATGCGCAGGCCTGATCGTACTGGCCGGCACGGACCTTTCCATCGGACGTGTTCTGGGACTTTCCGCGGCGATCACGGCATCTCTGGTTCAGTCGACCACCTATGCCTCCCGTATGTTCCCGACCATCGTTTCGCCGATCAGCGGAATCCGCCTGCTGATCCCGCTGTTTGCCTCCATCGCCATCGCGGTGACCTTCAGCATGATCAACGGATTTGGAGTTGCCAAGCTTCACCTGCACGCATTCATCGTAACCCTGGGCACACAGCTGATCGCCTATGGCGCCAACTGTCTGTATATCGAGTCCCAGCCCTCCGGAACAGCGCAGGCGCTTTCCACTTTTGACCAGGGCTTCCTGAACATCGCGGCCGGCGCGTTCAACATCGGTTCCATCCGTATTCCGGTAGTGGTCATCTACTTCCTGATCCTTGCAGTGATCGTATGGGTCATCTGGAACAAGACCACCCTCGGCAAGAACATGTTTGCCGTGGGCGGCAACGAGGAAGCAGCAGCCGTTTCCGGTGTTAACGTGGCCAAGACCATCATGCTGGTCTACCTGATGGCAGGTGTGCTCTACGGCATCTCCGCCTTCCTGGAGGCAGCCCGTATTACATCCGTCGGTGCCAACACCGGTCTGAACTACGAGACAGACGCCATCAGCGCGGTCGTCGTAGGCGGCGTTTCCTTCTCCGGCGGCGTCGGTACCATTCAGGGTGTCGTCATCGGTGCCGTCATTCTGCAGGCCATCGTATACGCTCTGCAGTTCCTTGGCGTTAACCCGTATATCCAGTACATCATCCGAGGCCTGATCATCATTCTGGCCGTGTCGATCGACGTACGGAAATACATCGTGAAGAAATAAAAAGGGAACGGCAATGGAAGAACAGAAGAATACCGGAAGCACCGGCGGTGAAAAAAGGCCGCAGCGGTATAAGATCTATGACCGCATCGCAGCCAACGTTTCA
>CACZSG010000018.1 GCA_902783665.1 uncultured Lachnospiraceae bacterium
GCCATGATGGGGATCAGTGCTGCAGAGGTCCTGACCAGGGCAAATGAATCTCTCTGTGCCCAGAATAAGATGGAAATGTTCGTAACGACGTGGATCGGCATACTGGAGATTGAGACAGGCAGGATGACCTGTGCCAGTGCCGGACACGAGTATCCGGCCATATGCCGCAACGGGAAATATGAACTCTTTAAAGACAGGCATGGTTTCGTGCTCGGCGGCATGGAAGGGGCAAGGTACAGAGAATATGAGATTCTGCTTGGCAAAGGCGAAAAGATCTTTGTTTACACCGACGGTGTGCCGGAGGCGACAAATGGAAATGCCGAGCTGTTCGGAACGGACAGGATGATCGATGCACTCAACACCGGGGCGAAAGCGGATCCGAAGGAGACGCTCAGGATCGTGCGCGCTTCGGTGGACAGTTTCGTTGGCACTGCCGAACAGTTCGACGATTTAACGATGGTCTGTCTGGAGTACAGAGGCACAGATAACTTTAGTGAATAATATCTGGCGAATGAATGGCTTTGCCGGATTTTTACAACGGGTGAGGATCATGCAGAATTACAGTTTTCAGATCAATTATGATGAACAGTCCTACACGGTGACAGGCTATCAGGGGGATGAGGCCGAGGCTGTCATTCCGGAAGTGTTCGGAGGCAAGCCGGTCACCATTCTGTTTGACAAACTGTTCGCAGGGCATGAAGAACTGCGTTCGGTCCGGCTTCCGGAAACCATTACGGATCTTGGTGAATTTCTGTTTGACGGATGCGTTAACCTGCGGCATCTGGATCTGCCGCGGGACCTGACTTTCCTGTGGGGGTATACGTTTGTGCGGTGCGGACTGGAGGAGATCGTTCTTCCTGCCGGAGTCAGATCCATCCCGCCTTATGCATTCAAAGACTGTAAGAATCTGAAGAAAGTAGTCTGCGGGGCAGGCCTGAAGGAGATCCATGACTGGGCGTTCGGGGGCTGTGATCAACTTGAGGAAGTAGTATATGGACCGGATGTACTGGTTCATGAGAAGGCCTTTCAGAGCAATGAGGACATTTTACGAATCTGAGGAACGGTCCGGCAGAAAAGGTTCATGGTTTGCTTAACATCTGAGAGATCTTCTACAATGTATATAAAAAAGGAGGCTTGACTATAATGCCTCCTTTTTTGTTCAATATTCATATAAAAACAAAGGAAAATATGATAATCTATTATCAAATTCAGTAACAAAGGAAGGAGACAAGCTTCATGGAAGAGAAGAAACAGCAAATCTTCAGAAAAGAAACTCTGGAAAGGATCTCTTCACCGGAACAGCTGACGGATTATCTGCATGTGACGACCCCCGGAATCTGGGTCGTCCTTGTTGCCGTGATCACCCTGCTGATCGGCATTTTTGTGTGGGCCGCGGTAGGAACGCTGGAGACGACCGTTGATGCGGCTGTGGTTGTTGAAAACCATACGGCCCGTGTGGTATCTGAGGGTTCTGCTCCTGTTTCAAAAGGAATGATCGTCCGCGCTTCCTCGGAAGAAGCATCCATCACTTCCACAGAGGCCGATACATACGGAAGAACAGTGGGGCTTGCATATATGGCACTTCCGGACGGGGTCTATGAGGGTGAGGTCGTGGTAGACCGAACAAGACCGCTTGATTTTCTGACGGAAAGCAGGTGACGGGAATGGGGAAAAACCGTGTGAAACCTACCGTGACCGCGGGGGTAGCCAAAGTTCCGGTCGTGATGCAGCTGGAAGCCCTTGAATGCGGGGCGGCCGCCCTGGCCATGGTCATGGCTTATTATGGGAAATGGGTCCCGCTGGAACAGGTGCGTCTGGACTGCGGTGTGTCCAGGGACGGATCCAAGGCAAAGAATATTTTCCTTGCCGCACAGAATTACGGCTTCGAGGTAAAGGCGTTCCGCATGAGCCCGGAGGCCATCAAAGAAAAGGGCAAGTTCCCGTGCATCATTCACTGGAATATGAACCACTTTGTCGTTCTGGACGGGTTTAAAGGCAAATATGTTTACCTGAACGATCCGGCCAGGGGAAGCGTGAAAGTGACCTGGGAGGAATTCGACAGAGCCTTTACGGGTGTGGTGATCATCCCGGTTCCTTCCGAGAACTTTGAGCCCGGTGGAAAAAGAAGGAGCACCGTCGATTTTGCAAGAAAACGTCTGACCGGTGCCGGGGCGGCCGTCGTGTTCGTCATGCTGACAACGGCCATTTCCTATCTGTTCGGCATAGCGAATTCCGTTACAGCCAGAATCTTCATGGACCGCCTGCTGACGGGGACCGACAGAGAATGGCTGTATCCGTTTATTTCCGTCATGGTCCTGCTGGCGGTCATTCAGCTGGTGGTGGCCTGGGCCCAGGCCGTTTACTCTATGAAGATCAACGGTAAGATGGCGGTCATCGGAAACACTACCTATATGTGGAAAGTGCTTCACCTGCCCGTGGAATTCTTCTCCCAGAGACTGGCCGGTGATATCCAGGCCCGCGCGGGCATGAACGCTTCCATTGCCGGAACGCTGGTCAATACGTTCGCGCCGCTGGTGCTGAACACAGCCATGATGATCTTCTATCTGGTGCTGATGCTCCGGCAGAGCGTTCTTCTTACTGCCATCGGAATCTCGACCTTGGTGATGAACATCATTATGAGCCGCATCATTTCCGAAAGGCGTATCAATAATACCCGTGTCCAGATGAGAGATACCGGAAAACTTGAAGCGACCACCGTTACCGGTATCAGCATGATCGAGACCATCAAGGCCAGCGGAGCGGAGAACGGCTTCTTCCAGAAATGGGCAGGCTATCAGGCTTCCGTGAACGCGGCGCAGATCAAGACGGAAAAGACGAACCAGTATCTGGGCCTTATCCCGGCCTTCTTCAGTACACTGGCAAACTACGCCGTACTGATCCTCGGTGTATGGCTGACCATGCAGGGGCGTTTCAGTCTGGGTGCCGTGCTGATGTTCCAGGGCTTCCTGGGCTCCTTTATGTCTCCTGCCATGACGCTTGTCGGCGCAGGCCAGACCATCCAGGAAATGCGCACGCAGATGGAGCGCGTGGAAGACGTGATGGAATACCCGGACGATGTGAACGTGAAAGAGACAGATGCCGGTGAGCCCATAACTTCCAAGCTCCACGGAAACATAGAACTGAAAAACGTGACTTTTGGTTATTCCCGTCTGGAAGAGCCGCTCATCAAGGACTTTAACCTGTCTCTGACGACAGGGCAGAAGGTCGCGCTGGTAGGTGCTTCCGGCTGTGGAAAATCCACTATTTCCAAACTGATCTCGGGGCTGTATCAGCCATGGAGCGGTGAGATCCTTTTCGACGGAAAACCGCGAAACGCCTACCCCCGGGAGGTGATGGTCGGCTCCGTGGCCGTTGTGGACCAGGATATCATTCTTTTCGAGGATACTGTGGCCAACAACATCAAGATGTGGGACAATTCCATCCAGGACTTCGAAATGATCCTGGCCGCCAGGGACGCACAGCTGCATGACAACATCATGGCAATGCCGGGAGGCTATCAGCATAAGCTGCTGGCCGGAGGACGGAACATGTCCGGCGGACAGAGACAGCGCATGGAGATCGCCCGTGTACTTGCGCAGGACCCGACGCTCATCATTCTGGATGAGGCAACATCGGCGCTGGACGCGCAGACGGAGTATGAAGTGACGAAGGCGATCCGCGCCAGAGGGATCACCTGCATCTTTATCGCGCACCGGCTTTCCACGGTGCGGGACTGCGATGAGATCATCGTGCTTGACAGAGGTGTTGTGGTCGAGCGCGGAACCCACGAGGAACTGATGAAAAAAGGCGGCGCTTATGCCGATCTTGTTGCGAATGAGTAAAGGAGGAGAGAATGGGCTGGTTTGAAAATCAGATCGAAGAGCGGCGCAATGCCGACCAGCAGCTTCTTGAAGAGTCTTTATTCAGAGTGGCCGGTGTTGTCCTGGGACACAGAGACGCGCTGCGCATCCGCGATGAACAGATCGTCACGAAGACTGCCATTGACGAAATACTGAAATACTATCACTGCAAGCCGGTGACGATACCGGAAGAAGTTACGAAACCGGAGGAGCAGATGGATTACTGTATGCTGCCCTACGGCCTGATGCGCCGTAATGTGGAGCTGACAGAGGGCTGGTACAAGGATGCCTATGGTCCTATCCTGGCTTTTACCAAAGAAGACCAGAGCCCCGTGGCGCTGCTGCCGGGAAAGGTCACGGGTTACTATTATAAAGATCCTGCAACGGAAAAGACTGTCAGGCTGAACAAAGAAACGGCAGCCGGGCTTGAGACGGATGCTATCTGCTTCTACCGTCCGCTGCCGCAGAGAAAACTCGGCATCCCGGACCTGCTTCTGTATATGAAGCGCTGTGTGTCGCTGAGTGACATGATCATCATTCTCGCCTCATTCTTCGCAGTGGCTTTTGTGGGCATGCTGGTGCCGAGGCTGACAAAAATGCTGACAGGTCCCGTGCTTTCGAGCGGAAGGGCGGATGCGCTGATCGGAATCGCCATCTGCATGGTATGCGTTTCCGTTGCATCCCAGCTGCTGAATATCGCGAAGGGTCTTGCCGCTTCCAGGGTAAGCACCAAGACGTCCCTGGGCGTACAGGCTTCCATGATGATGAGGCTCATGACGCTTCCTGCGTCATTCTTCAGGCAGTACAGCGCCGGTGAACTGAAGAGCCGTTCCATGGCGGTCAATCAGCTTTGCAGCGTACTGAACGGTATGGTAATGACTGCGGGACTTACTTCCCTTACGTCTCTGGTCTATGTTTCACAGATTTTCAGTTTCGCGCCCATCCTGGTGATTCCGTCTCTGATCATTCTTGCTGTCACCATCGCTTTCTCCGTGATCACAACGATGGTCCAGATCGACATCAACAAGAAACAGATGGAACTGTCCGCCAAAGAATCGGGCCTCAGCTATGCACTGATCACCGGTGTACAGAAGCTGAAGCTGGCGGGAGCCGAAAAGCGCGCGTTCGCCAAATGGCTGGACCTGTATGCAAGAGGAGCGGAGTTTTCCTTTAATCCGCCGATGTTTATCAAGATCAATGGTGTGATCTCCACAGGGATCACCCTTGTATCCAACATTGTCCTGTACTATCTGGCTTTTAAGAGCGAGATCGGACAGTCGTCCTATTTTGCCTTCACGGCTGCCTATGGAATGGTGTCCGGCGCATTCATGTCGCTCAGCCAGATCGCTTTGAGCGCCGCGCAGATCCGGCCCATTCTGGAAATGGCGGAACCGTTCCTGAAGACGGAGCCTGAAAAGACCACCGGAAAAGAGATCGTCACCCGCATTTCGGGCGGCATCGAGATGGACCATGTGTCCTTCCGCTACGAGGAAGGCAGACCGTATATCCTGAACGATCTTTCGCTGAAGGTCCGTCCGGGCGAGTATGTTGCCATCGTCGGGAAGACCGGCTGCGGCAAGTCAACACTGATGCGTCTGCTGCTTGGTTTCGAAAAACCGGAAAAAGGCGCTGTCTTCTTCGACGGCAGGAATCTGGAGAACCTGGACAAGAGTTCCCTGCGAAGAAAGATCGGCACGGTCATGCAGGATGCGGGCCTGTTCCAGGGGGATATCTATTCCAACATCGTCATCACGGCACCGGAGCTTACCCTGGATGATGCCTGGGAGGCTGCGGAAAAGGCCGGGATCGCTGATGATATCCGGCGCATGCCCATGGGCATGAATACCTTTATCTCTGAAGGACAGGGCGGTATTTCCGGCGGACAGCGGCAGCGTCTGATGATCGCCAGGGCCATTGCGCCGAAGCCGAATCTGCTGATGTTCGACGAGGCGACCAGTGCGCTGGACAACAAGACTCAGCGAAAAGTCTCTGAAGCACTGGATGCCATGGGCTGCACCCGTCTGGTGATCGCGCACCGTCTCTCCACTATTAAGCACTGCGACCGTATCCTGGTGCTGGACGGCGGAAAGATCATCGAGGACGGTACCTATGATGAACTGATCGAAAAGGGCGGTTTCTTTGCA
>CACZSG010000019.1 GCA_902783665.1 uncultured Lachnospiraceae bacterium
CTTAAACACTGGGTTTTTCACCTTCGGCCCGGCAGCCGTTTTATGATCTCAGCCGACTTTTGATCGACTGCAGACATACATTTTGATGATCCTGGTTGCAGCTGATTCCTTCCCTCTTTGGGAAATGCTCTTCTGCATCCTTACGGTAATTTCTTACCTTCTGTTGAACGGAGCGTCCTTCTCTCATGCCTGACAGACATCGCACTCTTCTAGTTCTTAGGAGGCGGACGCTCTATCCTGCTGAGCTACAGAAACAGATGGCTCAGCGGCAATCACCCTGCCGCTGACATCCATAGATTATATCACCAGAACCCTGTGATTGTCCACCTTTTTCAGGTAAAAACAAGTTCCGGCACCATTTTCTTGTTGTTTTCTTATGTTAATTTCCTGTATTGTCCTGTCATATACAGGTTCTCAGTCCCAGCTTTCCTCGTAGTTCTCCCGTTTGAACCAGCCGAAGTCCACGCACCGGCCCAGATCCCAGGAATCCCATCCGGACCAGGCATCGCTGCTGACGGTGTCCACCAGAAGCTTGTAGCTCCAGTAGAAGTAGCCGGCACCTTTGTTCCAGGCCGCTTTCTGGGCTTCGTCCAGTGCAAGGTAGATCTCTTTCTTCTTCTCATCATCTACGGATGCGATCTGGGCTTCCATCTCTCCGTTCAGTACGGACTGACCACCCTTGGTGTCCCTGCCGCAGGCAAGAGAATTGAACAGGCACCACTCGCCGCAGACGGTGGGGAAGTATTTCTGCATTTCTTCTATGGCAGGCTCATACTTTTCTTTAATGAATGCCCGGTAGCTTTCCAACGTCTGTTCACAGCCGGTGGCTTCTGCCATCATCAGGTACTGGTGGGTGTCCAGCACCACGCCCTGATACTTCTCTTCCCGCATGAAATCCTTCCACGCCGTCAGATCGAAGCCGTCGTGGATGACGATCTTCTTTTCCACAGGAAGATATGCGCGCAGCCGGTCGTAGGCTTCCAGATAGAAGGCACGAAGCTGCTGCGGATCGTATCCCTTCGATCCTGCTGCCTTTTCCGGATCCACAGGCTTATAGCGGGAGGGAACATCCATCACCTTCCACATCTCCTCGGAGACCGGCTCGTTCAGAATTTCGATGCCCCACAGTCCTTTGCGGTTGGCATAGCGCTTTGCCAGGCGCTCCAGCACGGTGTAGACGAATTCAATCTCCTCCGGCTCCTGGAAGAATTTGCAGACGCCGCTGATGCCGCCGTTGTCGAACCCGTTCTGGGAATCAGGCGCAGTGTGCAGGTCGATCAGAATCTTCAGGCCGTAGCGCTCTGCCCACAGAAAGGCGCGGTCGAGTTCATCAATACATCCGATAAAAGGAGGTCTGTCCCCGAAGATGAAGTAGGGGACCGGAATACGCACCGTGTTCAGTCCCATCGCCCGGATGGTGACGAAATCGCGCTCGGTGATGTACTCCGCGCGATGCTCGCGGATCCTTGCCTCATAAACAGCCGGATCCAGCTGCGTGGGCAGATAGTACTCATCTTCTGCCGTTGTTCCTTCAAACAGGGCCGGGCTCATCCATTTTTCCAGTACCAGCCAGTTGCCCAGATTTACGCCTTTAATCGTCATCTGCCTTTCCTCCCTTTTTATTCTTTTCCTTTTTTGCCAGTTTCTGCTTCGCTGTTGCTTTTTCCTGTTTTCGCTGTTTCTGCTTTTGCTGTTTCTACTTTTACTGTTTCTGCTTTTGCTGTTTCTGCTTTTCCTGTTTCTGCTTTCGCTGTTTTATTTTTTCTGTCCGAATTCGTATTTCACATTTGTCTCAATTATTTTTTCACAGATGCAAACGAAAGCAGCCTTTTTCCAAAATAAACGGCAATCCCCGGTCTTTCGATCCGGGGATGTTCCTTTACTCGTAATTCACTCGTCCCTGCAGCCAGACGATGCCCTTGAACCGGCGTCCTTCCTCCGGCTCGCCCAGCAGGTCTTCCGCATTGATGCAGACATCAAAATACATGTCGTTGCATTCTAAATTCAGCTGGTAGACGAATTCTCCGGTGTACGGATTGCACACCTTTGTGAAATAGTTGATGGTGCCGATCATCTGGTAGCGGTCACATTCGATCCCGTAGGGCATGAACGAAGTGTCCACGATGGACAGCACATCCTCGTTGACCACCCGCTTGGAGATCATGGAGTACATGTCCATGTCCTCCACCGTCAGGTTGTCGATGGCGTCCGGGTCGCCGTTCCTGGCAGCATTGATCAGGCCGGAGCGCTCAGAAATATCCAGAATGCGCTCTTCCTCCCTTACCTCGCGCTTCAGTACGGGAAGCAGGATCTTCCCGCTCTGCGCCAGGCAGGTGAACGTGGTGCTGGACTTCTTTTTCAGGAAGTCCGACGGCATCTCCTTGAAGTAGGCCGATGGGTTCTGCACGAAAAAGATCATGGAGACACCCATCCGGCTGTCATCACAGACACCGGCAAAGGTCTCGCCGTCCGCGCGCTTTTCGATGGTCACTTCTTCAAAGGTACTCATTCCTTCGCTGCGGTAATACGGGAAATAGTACTTCTGGTGAAATCCGTTTTCATCCAGGATCCCGCACAGAGCGATTCCCATACCGGGGAGGAAATCCTTCGTCATCTCCAGAAAAACGCCGTTTCCGTTCTCTAATTTTGCCGTCTCCCGTTTCTGATAATCCCGGAAGACCTCCTCCAGCAAAGATTCCAGTTCCGCTTCCGTCTTGATCTTCGAAAATCCAATGGAACCAAAATACAGATGCATTATTTATTTTTCACCTCGATCAGAGCCTGTCCTCCCATGTACGGACGCAGTGCTTCCGGAATGCGCAGGCTTCTGTCCTCGTTCAGGTTGTTCTCAAGGAAGGCGATCAGCATACGCGGAGGAGCGACAACGGTATTGTTCAGTGTATGAGCAAGGTACTTTCCATCCTTTCCGTTTACGCGGATGTTCAGACGGCGGGCCTGTGCGTCTCCCAGGTTGGAGCAGCTGCCCACTTCAAAGTATTTCTTCTGTCTCGGGGACCATGCTTCCACGTCCACGGATTTCACCTTCAGGTCAGCCAGGTCGCCGGAGCAGCATTCCAGCGTACGTACCGGAATGTCCAGGGTGCGGAAGAAGTCGACGGTGTTCTGCCACAGCTTGTTGTACCAGTCCATGCTTTCCTCGGGCTTGCAGACC
>CACZSG010000020.1 GCA_902783665.1 uncultured Lachnospiraceae bacterium
AATAACCCGCAAACCATATGAAAAACAACCCCGCAGGGGGCTTGCACCAAAAAGAAAAATACGTTATGGTAATAGTTACTGTGCATCATTGTTTTCGAATAAATATGTATCGGGAAGAAAGACAGATCTGCGAGGAAACCAAAGATGGAAGCGATCAAGGAACGGATCATAGAATACTGGGAAAAGCGGACCCACGATTTTAAAGAACAGAGGCTGCGCGAGTTGTCGGACCTGAAGCGGGTCAGATGGGAAGAGGAGCTGAATAAATATATTCCGAAGGACAGAAAACTGAGAGTACTGGACCTTGGATGCGGCACCGGCTTTCTGGCCATGCTGTTCGCGGCCAAAGGACACCAGGCAACAGGCATTGATCTGACGGAACATATGATCTTTCATGCAAAAGAAACGGCGCGCATTCTGGGCCTGGAAGCGGAATTTCTGGTCATGGACGCGGAACAGCCCGATCTGGAAAAAGAGAGCTTCGATGTGCTGGTAACGCGCAACCTTACCTGGCTGCTGCCTAACCTCGGTTCTGCCTACAAAGCCTGGTATGATCTGCTGGTCCCGGGCGGAGTCCTGATCAATTTTGACGCGGATTACTGCCAGTATACGGGGGAGGAGATCGAGCTGCCGGAAAACCATGCGCATAAAAACCTGAGCGATCAGATGCTCAGCGAGAACAATGCCATAACAATGGAGCTTTCCGCCTACCAGGAAAAAAGACCCCAGTGGGATGTGGGGCTGCTGCTGGAGGCTGGGTTCGACCAGATCCACATAGATACGGGGATCTGGAACAGGATCTACAGGGAGAAGGATGAGTTCTACAACCCGCAGAAGATCTTTACGCTGGCAGCTTTTAAAAAGACAGAACAGACTCCTTAACAGAGTTAAGAAGCATTCAGCAGAAGAGAGAAGCTTATGGCAGAGAACAGAAAAGAAAAATATACGGTAAAGTACAGAAAGAACAGAAACGGTGAGCCCATCTCCATTCTGGGGTACGGCTGCATGCGTTTCACCCGGAAAGGAAGTTCCATTGACCTTGACAAGGCGGAAAAGGAATTGCTCCGGGCAATAAAAAACGGCGTCAATTACTTTGATACCGCATACATTTATCCCGGCAGCGAGGCGGCCCTGGGAGAGATCCTTCACAGAAACCACATCCGGGACCAGGTGAATATAGCGACAAAGCTGCCGCAGTACCTGATCCGCACCAGGGAAGCCATCGACCGCTATTTCAGCGAAGAACTGTCCCGCCTGCAGACGGACCACATAGACTATTACCTGATGCATATGCTGACGGATATTAACGCCTGGGAAAAGCTGAAAAAGCTGGGGATCGAGGACTGGATCCGCGAAAAGAAGGAAACAGGGGCCATCCGGAACATCGGGTTCTCTTTTCATGGGAACACGGACATGTTCCTGAAGATCCTGAACGCCTACGACTGGGATTTCTGCCAGATCCAGTACAACTACATGGATGAGACCAGCCAGGCTGGACGAAAGGGCCTGCAGGCCGCGGCTGAAAAAGGAATCCCGGTCATCATCATGGAGCCTTTAAGGGGAGGCAAGCTGGTGAATATGCTGCCGGAAAAGGCAAAGGCCCTGATCAGGAAGGATCCGAAGAAGAGGTCCGCGGCTGAACTTGCCCTGAGATGGCTCTGGGACCAGCCTGAAGTGACCTGTGTTCTTTCCGGAATGAATTCGCTGGAGATGGTGGAAGAGAACTGCAGGATCGCTTCTCTTGTTCAGGCAGGCGAAATGACGGATGCGGATCACAGGATGATCGCGAAGATCCGGGATTATATCAATGAAAAGCTGAAAGTGGGCTGCACCGGCTGCGGATACTGTATGCCATGTCCCCACGGCGTGGATATTCCGGGGACCTTCAGGTACTACAATGAAATGTATATGGAAAAGAAGGGCACCGGCAGGAAGGAGTATGTCCAGGTGGTCGGCCTTCGAAAAGAACCGGCATTTGCCTCCCAGTGTGTGGGATGCGGAAGATGCGAGAGACACTGTCCACAGCACATCAATATTATCCAGGAACTGAAAGCTGCTGACAAGGCTCTTAGGCCGCTTCCATACAAGGCTGCCGTATCCGTTATGCGCTGGTTCGTTTACAGGAAGCTGAAGTGACAGAAGAGAAACAACAATACTGAAAAAAACATATTTCATCTGTTGTTTTCACAAAAATGTTATGTTAAGATAAAAAAAATACAATATTTTCCGGACTGTGTCTTTGGAGAATCGGAGGGAGGACTTTCATTGAAAAAAGCTGCGTTTGGGTTGTTGGCTGTTTTAGCCGTTATACTTCTGACAGGTTGCACCAGCAGTGAAGAACTGACAGCGATCCAGGAGCAGATCGCCAGCCAGGCTGTGGAACTGGAAGATCTGTCCGGACTTGTCGACAAGGTAGAAAGTCTTTCGGGCCTGGGAGAGCAGGTCGCAGCGTTATCTGAAGCCGGCACGGCTGTGGAGACACTGCAGCAGACAGTTGCCGCTCAGGAGACCCGGATCGCCGCTCTTGAAGAAAAGCTGGCGGCTGCCGAAGAACGTCTTGCTGCACTTGAAGGAACAGGAGACGGAGAAGATGGAGAAACCAGTCCGGAAGAATATGTGCCGTCGCTGCTGCCGTAAAAACGGGTAGGAAACTGCGGACAGCATCTGCAATTGAAAAACAGAATCCCCTGCTTTGAGCAGGGGATTTTTTAATGCAGCTGGATTTTCAATAAAACTGAATTTTGCTGAAACTGGCTTTTATTGAAACTGGCTTTTATTGAAACTGAATTGTCATTGAATCTGTATTTTTCCAAGATAGATGGGCATCAGGGCCTGCCCGTAGGTCTTAAGGGAGTATTCTCCGTTGCAGATGCACCAGTCGTAGAGCAGGGCGCGCTCGGAG
>CACZSG010000021.1 GCA_902783665.1 uncultured Lachnospiraceae bacterium
ATTCTGACGGCGGTTCAGAGCAAGGTTCTGGTTCTGACCGGCGGGCCGGGCACGGGAAAGACAACCACCACGCTTGGTATTATCACGGCGTTTCGTGAGGCCGGCGCAAGAATTCTGCTGGCCGCGCCGACGGGCCGCGCGGCAAAGAGACTGTCTGAGGCAACAGGCCTGGAGGCAAAGACCATACACCGGCTTCTTGAGGTAAAGCCGCCGGAAGGGTATCAGAAAAATGAGGAAAACCCGTTGGAAGGCGATGTCCTGATCGTGGATGAATGCTCTATGATCGACATTATGCTGATGTACAATCTCCTGAAGGCTGTCCCGGATACCATGACATTGATCCTGGTGGGGGATATCGATCAGTTGCCGAGTGTCGGCGCTGGAAATGTTCTTCGGGATATCATAGACTCGGCCTGTTTTCCGGTGGTACGGCTGACCCGGATCTTCCGTCAGGCGCAGACCAGCCGGATCATCATGAATGCCCATAGGATCAATGCCGGGAAAATGCCTGACATATCGAATGGTTCCCGGAGCGATTTCTTCTTCATGGATATGGAGCGGCAGGTGGAGAAGAATGGCCGGAACCCGGAGAGTCTCGCGGGCACCGTGCCCGAGATAGACAGCTCTGTTCTGGCTGATGAGACCGCCCGGACAATTTCGGAGCTGGTCACGACAAAACTGTCCCGCTATTATCGGACGCCGCCTTCGGAAATCCAGGTGCTGACACCCATGCAGCGCGGCGTCGTTGGGGCAGCCAACCTGAACCAGCTACTGCAGCAGGCGCTGAATCCGGGAGAAGTCGGACTTCGCCGCGGAGGCTGCCTGTTCAAAGCCCGGGATAAGGTTATGCAGATCCGGAATAACTATGACAAAGAGGTGTTCAATGGAGACATCGGTGTTATTGAATCTGTGGACCTGGAGGAGCGGGAGCTGGTCGTTCGCTTTGATGACAGGCCTGTAACCTATGATGTCACGGAACTGGATGAACTGGTTCTTGCTTATGCAACGACCATTCATAAATCCCAGGGATCGGAGTATCCTATTGTGGTGATTCCCATTCTGATGAATCACTTCGTAATGCTTCAGCGAAACCTGATCTACACCGGCATCACCAGGGCGAAGAAAATCCTGGTTCTGGTCGGAACAAGGAAGGCACTTGGATATGCAGTCAGAAATGTGACTGTCAGTAAGCGCAACACCATGCTGAAGGAACGGCTGCAGCGGGTACAGGACAGAGCGGAACCGGTACGGATGGTGGCAGTAGAGAAAGCACCGTCTGATGCTGCTCCCCAGGAAGGCAATCAGCCTGCGCAGGCAGAGAAGATCTCTCACAAGGAATGGCTGAAGAAGGATCTGTTTGGGCGGCTGGCTCAGTCAAATTTCCGGAGTCGTTTTCAGCTGAAGGAAGCGGATTTCTTTTATATCAAAGAGAAAGGGTTGGAAACGATCCGCACACATGCGGCACAGATTGTCCGCCAACGTCTGGCGGATGCACAGCCGAAAAATGACGGAAAGCAGACGCCCATGCGCGGAGCGCCAAAAGGCCATCCGGTTTTTGTAGGCCAGCACGCAACCGGGACCTGCTGCAGAGGCTGCCTGGAAAAGTGGCATGGAATCCCGAAAGGGCGCCCATTATCCGAAGAAGAGCAGGAACATGTGGTGAATGTTCTGATGCAGTGGATCGAACGGCAGATGGCAAAAAAGAACGAAAGCAATTCGCATTTGTGTGATATGGAATGAAAAGTTGCTAAGAGATGAAATCCGAAGTGCTTGAAAAGGAGGATTCACAATGCAATTTATAGTTAAAGCGTATGATGGCCCGAACATGCTGGAGAAAAGGATGGCCGTCCGCCCACGCCATCTGGAAGGAATGAAAAAGCTTGGAAAGCAGATCATCTGTGCCGGCGGCCTGTTAGACGAAGAAGGAAAGATGAAGGGCTCAGCTCTTGTAATGGAGTTTGAGAATCGCATGGCATTGGATGAATACCTGAATAATGAGCCATATGTGACCGAAGGTGTCTGGCAGAAAATCGAAGTTGAAATTTTGAACGTTGTTCTTGTGGATGGCGAGAAATGGACACAGACGAAGGATAATGCGGCGGAACAGACAGAAAGGTGAAACGGATGATCAAACCAATCGTAAAAGACGTTTTCTTCCTGGGACAGAAATCTGATCCTGCAACAAAGGAGGACCAATCTGTAGGGCAG
>CACZSG010000022.1 GCA_902783665.1 uncultured Lachnospiraceae bacterium
ATCCACCTTGTCAGAAAAATCCGAGCTCCACCAGGACAGGCCGGGGATGACGTCCTCCCAGGTCTCTGTGTCTTCGGGGCCGGGCAGAGTTCCCGGGGTGACATGCATGGCGGGGAGAAACTTCCAGGTTCCGGAGAGGTCCGCGAACCAGGTTTCCTCACGGGAAGCATCCGGTGAGAAGATGCGGACCAGGGGAGCGGTATCAAGCGTCAGTTTCATGCCCAGGATATTGCAGGTGAGAACGACATCGGAACGGTCTCTGCGGACAAGGTTTTGAAGTTCTGTCGTCTGGTTTTCGGGAATGTCCACCGCTTCGGACAGGGCTTCTCCGGATTCCGGATCCAGCAGACTGACCTGCATGGAGAAGGATGGAAGGGGGGCGTGGCTGTAAAGTTTCATGTCCGGTCCCGGAAGCACTTCCGCAGAGGCTGTGACGGTTTCCACGTCTTCTGCTGCGGCCTGGGGCGAAAGCGTCAGATCCGCGCTGACACATTCCCGGATAAGCCGTTTCGAGAAGCCTTCCAGCATTTCCCGGAGCGCTTTGGAGCGGAAGGCATCGTCGTCTGCTCCGTTTTTCAGGGAAAGGGAGAGAACGGTATCATCCGCGTTTCCGTAGTAGTCCATGAAAGAACCCGCAAAGGCCGGACCTCTGCGAAGAAAGGAAGAGAGCACGGCATCGGCACCGTCCTCCGCATAGGAAAGCGGATCCTCCGTGGCAGATGAAAGATAGGTATAAAAGTTCTGAAGCACCTGGTTGTTCAGCGGCCCCTTTTCTGTCACATCTCTGAAACTTCCCAGGGCGGGGAGCCAGGGATTATCTTCTGAGGTAAAATCTCCGCTGATGCATCCCGTAAGGCCGAACAGGTCGGGCATCCGGAGCATCTTTCCGTCCGCGTCAGCCCATGTCTGGAAGAGTGCAAGCATGCCGCCGCTTCCGAATCCGGCGATCATGCGGGCTTTCGGGTCTGCTGCGGTGTCATAGGAAGCGTCCACTTCGTCTGCGACAGAGCGCAGGTAATCCCGGATCTCTTCCGGCGTGCCTGTAAAAGTCCCTCCGGATGAGGCCTGACTTCCGCTTCCGGATCCGCTGCCGCAAAGGACAGAAAGATCCGGACATACCAGGATCATGTCCATGACCGAATCCGACGCGGTAAGCTGAAGGATTTCCTGTACAAGGTCTTCGGGAACAGGTTCCGAAGGACGTTCCGGGAGCAGATAAAGGACAGGGTAACGACGGCCTTCTTCGGTTCCGCAGCTTTCGGGCAGATGGACCGTGAAGGAAGGCGAAAGCTCCCCGGCAGGGACAGAGCCTGCCATGCATGACAGAAGGAGTGTCAGCAGTAGCAGCAGAAAAGGTGTTTTGCTGTGTTTCATAAATGCCTCCTTGATTGGTTGATACAATTTATTTTCTCTGATTCTAGCATAAGTTTCGATAAAGCATGCGTCAAAAACATTGATTTTTTTGTTAAAATCGAATAAAATACAGGATAGAGCAATGCGCGAAGGACACTCATCAACAGACTGAGTTCGGTTTTCGTAAAACAGGAGGTATCTTATGGGTCTGATTCAGGCTGCAGTCGGAACTGCAAGTAATCTGCTGGGAGATCAGTGGAAAGAATATTTTTATTGTGAAGCACTTCCCAATGATGTGCTGGTAAGAAAGGGCAGAAAGAACAATGCCCGCTTTTCTTCAAACAGAAGCGGTAATGACAACGTGATCACAGACGGTTCCGTTATCTCTGTTTCGGACGGACAGTGCATGATGATCGTGGAACAGGGAAAGGTCGTGGAGTTTGCGTCGGAACCCGGCGTATACACCTACAATAATTCTCTGGCTCCCACCATTTTTTCCGGAAATCTGAAGGAGAGCGTAAAGCAGACCTTCAGTGAGTTCGCGAAACGGTTTACCTTTGGCGGAACAGCTCCGGTGGACCAGCGGATTTATTACTTCAACACCAAAGAGATCATGGGCAACAAGTACGGCACGGCAAACCCGGTTCCGTTCCGTGTCATTGACAAGAACATCGGGCTGGATGTGGACATTTCCATCCGCTGCAACGGAGAATACTCCCTTGTCATGGAAGACCCGATCCTCTTCTATACCAATGTCTGTGGAAATGTGGACGGGGATTACACCACGGACCGCATCATGGGGCAGCTGAAAACGGAACTGCTGACAGCGCTTCAGCCTGCGTTCGCCAGAATTTCCGAGATGGGCGTGCGTTACAGTGCGCTTCCCGGACATACCACAGAGATCGCGGATGCCCTGAATGAGACGCTTTCCCAGAAGTGGAGAGATCTCCGCGGTATCGCCATCAAATCCTTCGGAATCAATTCCGTAACGGCTTCCAAGGAAGACGAGGACATGATCAAACAGCTGCAGAAGAGCGCTGTCATGCGTGATCCCACCATGGCTGCCGCCCAGCTGGTAGGTGCTCAGAGCGATGCTATGCGAGCCGCTGCGGCTAATAGTGCCGGAGCCATGACAGGGTTTATGGGCATGGGCATGGCAGCCCAGGCAGGCGGTATGGATGCCAGTACGCTGTTCGGCATGGGTGCGCAGAAACCTGCGGCCGCTGCACAGCCGGCGGCAGAGACCTGGACCTGCAGCTGCGGCGCCGAGAATACCGGAAAGTTCTGCGCGCAGTGCGGATCTCCGAAACCCGTAAAGGGCGGATGGACCTGCATCAAATGCGGAGCGGTCAACACCGGCAAATTCTGTTCGGAATGCGGAGAGAAGCGTCCGGCAGGCGCGCCCATCTATGCATGCGACAAATGCGGCTGGCAGCCGGAGGACCCGGCACATCCGCCGAAATTCTGTCCGGAATGCGGAGATCCCTTTGACGATGACGATCTTGTCAAAGAATGATCTTTCTTAACGATCAGTTTCTGAACAGTTCTTTCTGAACAGATATTTCTGAAACATATTGACATGAACTGCATGACACAAACTGCCTGACATACGGCTGCAGGAAATACCTGCAGCCGTTTTCTGAAACCGCGCAGGCAGGTGCAGGCCAGAGTTTCTCTGAAGGAGAAGATATCGATGGCACGTGTGCTTGAATACCAGTGTCCGTGCTGCGGTGGAGCCATCCAGTTCGACAGCGGGACGCAGAAGATGAAATGCCCCTACTGCGACACGGAATTTGACGTTTCCACTCTGCAGGAGTTCGAACAGGAGCAGCTGAAAAAAGAGGACCGTCCGGACTGGAGCGAGGCAGGGAACCAGGCGGAGGCCGCGAAGGATGAGATGGATGACCAGAACGGCGAATTCGTCTCCTACATCTGCGAAGCCTGCGGCGGAGAGATTATTGCAGACCGTTCCATGGCATCCTCCAGATGCCCGTACTGTGATAATCCTGTTATTGTGATGAAACAGCTTTCCGGGAATTTTGCGCCGGACCTGATCATTCCGTTCAAGCTGAACAGGGAGCAGGCCATGGAGAATCTCCGCGGCCATCTGAAGGGCAAGACGCTGCTTCCCAGGGCTTTCCGGACCGAAAACAAGATCCAGGAAGTGAAGGGCATGTATGTTCCCTTCTGGCTGTTTGACTGTGACGCAAAGGCGGACCTGCAGTGCAGGGGAACAAGGGTACGGCACTGGAGTGATTCCCGGTTCGAGTATACGGAGACTTCCCACTATATGATCACCAGAGGAGGAGATGTCTCTTTTGAATCCGTTCCTGTGGACGGCTCCGAAAAGATGGCCAATGACCTGATGGAATCCATAGAGCCTTACGATTATAAGGAGGCAGTGCCGTTCCAGATGGCATATCTTGCCGGTTTTCTCGCTGACAAGTATGATGTTTCGTCCGAGACCTGTTACCAGCGGGCGAACGAAAGGATCGGGATCAGCACGGAACGGATGTTCATGGATACCATTCATGGCTACGCAACTGTCGTGCCGGAGAAAAAAGACCTTTCGATGCACAAGGGAAAGATCCGCTATGCGCTGCTCCCTGTCTGGCTGCTGCATACAACATACAGAGGCGAGCTGTACACCTTTGCCATGAACGGACAGACAGGAAAATTCGTGGGGAACTTACCTGTGGATGCAGGAAGGGCAGCGGTGATCAGCACGGCGGTCTTTGCAGGTGTCGGTGCGGCTGCACTGGCGCTGACCTATCTTTTCGTTTAGGTGAGGGATATGATAGATCGAAGGAAACGCCGGGCAGGGCCCGGTCTTAAAAAAAGAATGATCTTTCCGGCAGCGGCCGGAATTCTGATCCTTCTTGGCTGTCTGACAGCTTTTGCCCAGGACCAGAAAGTCTTTGACTACGCAGATGTGCTCTCCGAAGAGGAAGAAGAAGATCTGCAGCAGACACTGGCACAGACTGCCGAAACCTGGAGTTTTGACCTGGCCGTGCTTACGGTGCCGGATACGGACGGAAGAACGCCCGAGGAATTTGCCAGAAAAAGCTACGAAGGACTTGGATACGGTTACGGCAGTGACAGCACCGGGGTTCTGTTCCTCCTGTCCATGGGGGAGAGGGACTGGGAGGTATATTTCTCGGGCGAAGCGAGAACCACCATCAATTCCTACGGCCTGTCCTGTATACGGGAATATGTGGTGCCGCTGCTTTCCGACGGGGACTACTATGAGGCCTTTATGAGATATGCCGGGCTGTGCGAGGATTTTATCCGGCAGAAGGCGGAAGTGGGAACACCCTACGGATATGACGGATATGAGTACAGGGAACCGTTTCCCTTCCTCTACCGAATCCTGATCGGCTGCGCCGCCGGATTGGCCGCGGCGGCCCTGGTGCTCGTGGCCCTGTGGTCCCAGCTGAAGACAGTGAAGGCGTCCCAGGAAGCTGCCTTTTACGTGGTACCCGGAAGTTTCCGCCTGGAAAGGTCCAGAGATATGTTCCTGTATAAGACCAGGACCAGGGTGCGGATCGAACGGGACTCCGGCGGTGGAGGCGGAGGTGGCGGCGGCCACAGCGGACATGCCTCCAGCGGGGGAGGAGGAAAATTCTGACCACCGTTATTTTTGCCATTAATCTGACTGCCTTATCCGGCTTTCCGTTCGGGAAGCCGGATTTCGTTGACTTTTCAGAGGAATCCGCTATAATAATGCCGTGGCTTTGAAGCTTTCCGGGTTTTGAATATCTCCGGTAAAGAGGAACTGCGCTTTTGTCCGGAAGAGACCGGTGCAGAAGACATTCCGTATATGATACAGAGAAAGGATAAGTACGATGAGTTTATTGCAGGATTGGAGAGACGTAGCATATTCACAGGAAACAGATCAGAAACAGCTGCAGAAATTCTGGCAGGATTATTTCATGCTTGAAAAGGGCGTGTATGAGAAGCTGCTGGCTGCTCCGGATGAGGCTGTTACCGGCACGGTAAAAGAACTGGCGGAGAAATATGACCTTTCTGTACAGATCATGACCGGTTTCCTGGATGGGATCAACGACAGCCTGAAGACACCGAACCCGATCGAAGAGATGACGGAGGATACGGTCGTCAGCCTGGAGTTTGACAAGGAAAAACTTTATAAAAACATGGTAGACGCCAAAGCCGAGTGGCTGTATGGTCTTCCGGCCTGGGAGCAGATCTTCGACGAGGAAAAGAGAAAAGCGCTTTATCTTGAAGCCAAGAAGATGAATACCATCGTAAAGGGAAAGAAGATCGGAAGAAACGATCCGTGTCCCTGCGGCAGCGGAAAGAAGTATAAATTCTGCTGCGGGAGAAACGCCTGACGGATGTGCAGGTTTTCGGATGACGGAACAATATAAAACCGGGGAGCAGAACTGCTCCCCGATATTTTTTATCATTCAGAAACATCTGAAACAGGGAGAATAGATGTATATTTTAAGTATCGTTACAATTACTACCGGCGTGTGCTTTCTGGCATATTTTGCCGTGATCCTGTGCTATGCAGGTCCTTCTGCCAGTGCCGCGTGGATCTGGGCTGCATCAGGTCTGTATCTGCTGGGGACAGGGGTCCTGGCCCGGCGATGTGCGGTGTCTGGCGAATGGCATCATAAAGGGATCTGGATCACCGCTTTTGCCGCAGCGGCAGCCTTTCTGGCCATCTTCTGTTTTTTTGCACTGAAAGTCGGAGGCGGGATGGCAGCCCGTCCGGAAGAAAACCTGGAATACCTTGTGGTACTGGGGGCGCAGGTAAAAGGAGACAGGCCTTCGAGGGCACTGAAGAAGCGTCTTGATACAGCCCTGGCCTATGGAAACACACATCCGGATGTTCGCTTTGTGCTCTCCGGCGGCCAGGGAACCGGGGAGGATATTTCGGAAGCGGAGTGCATGTACCGTTACCTGAAGGACTGCGGTATCCCCGATGAACGGCTTCTTCTGGAGGATACTTCCACCACCACACTGGAAAACCTGAAGAACAGCGATGCGCTCTATGATCTGAAAAACCGGCGTGTCGGCATCGTCACGAACAACTTCCATATCGCCAGGTCCCTGATGCTGGCCGGACAGAGCGGCTATACCCGGGTTTCGGGCATTCCAGCGCCCATAGAAACTGTGATGCTGCCGCATTACTTTGTAAGGGAAGTCATCGCCATCGCCTATTATACGTTTAAACGGATGTAGGGCAGGTTTGAGGGTTGTTTTTGTTTACTATGGACATTGCTTTTTCAAGGCCGTTCATGATATGCTTGCCGCAGACGACACTGCGCGAGCAGTGCGTAGCGACCCTGCAGAAACCGGCGCCGCAGGCTCCGGAAGCACCTGCCATTAGGAGGAGAAAACCAATGGGATTTAAATCTGATATCGAGATCGCACAGGAAACACAGATGTCTCCGATCGGGGAGATCGCCGCAAAACTTCAGATCGATGACAAATATCTGGAGCAGTACGGAAAGTACAAGGCAAAGATCGACTATAATCTGCTGAAGGAAACTGACGCAAAAGACGGAAAGCTGATCCTGGTGACAGCCATCAACCCGACTCCGGCAGGAGAAGGTAAGACCACCACTTCCGTAGGCCTGGCAGACGGACTTTCCTGCATTGGCAAGAAAGTATGTGTCGCTCTTCGTGAGCCCTCCCTCGGACCGGTGTTCGGTGTCAAGGGCGGAGCAGCCGGCGGCGGGTATGCCCAGGTGGTTCCCATGGAGGATATCAACCTGCATTTTACAGGCGACTTCCATGCCATCGGCGCTGCGAACAACCTGCTTGCCGCTATGCTGGACAACCATATTTACCAGGGCAACGAGCTGAATATCGACCCCAGAAAGATCACCTGGAGACGGTGCGTGGACATGAATGACCGTCAGCTGCGCTTTGTGGTGGACGGCATGGGCGGAAGGACCAACGGCGTTCCGAGAGAGGACGGATATGACATTACGGTCGCATCCGAGATCATGGCTGTGCTCTGTCTCGCATCCGACATTAATGACCTGAAGGAGAGACTGTCCCGGATCATCGTCGGCTATACATATGGAAAACCCTCCGAGCAGAAGCCTGTAACAGCCGGTGACCTGCATGCCCAGGGTGCCATGGCCGCACTTCTGAAGGATGCCCTGAAACCCAACCTGGTGCAGACACTTGAACATACGCCCGCCATTGTCCACGGCGGACCGTTTGCCAACATCGCTCACGGGTGCAACTCCGTAACAGCTACCAGAATGGCTCTGAAGCTTGCCGATTATGCAGTGACAGAGGCCGGATTCGGTGCGGACCTCGGAGCTGAGAAATTCCTGGACATCAAGTGCCGTATGGCGGGACTGAAACCGAACTGCGTTGTTATCGTGGCGACAGTACGTGCCCTGAAACACAACGGCGGAGTGGCGAAAGCCGATCTGGGTATTGAAAACCTGGAGGCACTGGAGAAAGGTCTTCCGAATCTGCTGAAGCATGTCAGCAATATCACGGAAGTCTACAAGCTGCCCTGCGTGGTGGCCATCAACGCGTTCCCCACAGATACGAAGGCCGAGCAGGAACTGATCGAGCGGAGATGCCGCGAACTGGGCGTGAGCGTTGTCCTTTCCGAAGTATGGGCCAAAGGCGGCGAGGGCGGAAAGGCCCTGGCAGAGGAAGTGGTCCGTCTGTGCGAACAGCCGAACGACTTTACTTTCAGCTACGAGCTGGAAGGCTCCATTGAAGATAAGCTGAACCAGATCGTACAGAAGATCTACGGCGGCAGCCGCGCAGTGCTTACCGCAAACGCGCAGAAACAGGCCGCACAGCTGGAAGCGCTGGGTTACGGCAATGCACCGATCTGTGTGGCGAAAACACAGTATTCCCTGACAGATGATCCCACAAAGCTGGGCGCTCCGAAGGATTTTGAAGTGACCGTGCGCAACCTGAAGATCTCCGCAGGTGCGGGCTTCATTGTTGCCCTTACCGGTGAGATCATGACCATGCCCGGACTTCCGAAGGTTCCCGCAGCCGAGCGCATCGATGTGGATGAGAGCGGAAGGATCTCCGGCCTGTTCTAAGGAAGAAGTTTTATGAAACAAACAGATAAAAACAACGACAGCAGGATCATTTTCATGATCCTGCTCGGATTTTCTGCAGCTTTTGTCCTGGCGTCACTGCTGGCAGGAGATCCGAAGGACCTGATCCCCGGGCTTATAAGGATCAGCACGCAGCCGTCCCAGTTTACCAGAGATTATTTCAAGCTGGGCGGGCTGGGAGGCGCCTTCCTGAATACCGGTCTGATCGGTTTTGTGTGCTGCGGCCTTCTGTATTTTTCCAAAGCGGAGTGTACGGGGCTGACGGTGGCCGCCTACTGGCTGAATACCGGGTTCGGGACCTGGGGAATGACGCTGCCCACCATGTGGCCGTTCTTTCTGGGGACTTGGCTGTATGCCCGGATCAAAAAGGTTCCGTTTAAGACCGTGGCGAACCAGGCAATGTTTGCGACGGCACTTGCCCCTTTTGCGGGGGAGCTGCTGCTGAGATACCCGCACCTTGAGGTGCGCGGATTCACCCCGGCAGGTTTCTGCGGGGCGGTCCTCCTCGGCGTAGCTGTCGGCCTTGTTATGCCCGCACTCTGCGCGCATGCGCCTGCCATGCATAAAGGATACGACCTTTACAGCGCCGGACCGGCGGCAGGG